>NZ_RAWD01000147.1:0-22979 GCF_003612065.1 Corallococcus sp. CA047B | reverse complement strand
ACCCATCGCCAAACCCAGCACCGTCGCTCTCACGACAGTCCTGCGCCACCCCCGCCCCAGATACATGGAATCCCCTCCGTGGATGGCAGGTTCCTCACGCTGTCGCACACCAGCAACGGCTGCCCTGGAGGCTGCTCGGTCGCCCGCTGCTGAACGCACCGCGCGTCACGCGCGTGGGGCGCGGGACGCCGTGGAGAGGGGACGCGAGCACCCTGGTCGGTCCTCGCGTTTACCCACCCGGACTCCAAAGCCAGACATTACCGCCAGAAGCCGATGGAGACGCCCCAGTTGGTGTACCGGCTCGCCAGGTCGAACGACGCGGAGACGGACCAGTCCTCCCAGTAGCTCAGCACGAACAGCTCGAAGCCGCCGGTGAGGTGCGGCCGCAGGTTGCGGCCCGCGAAGGGGGACGCCTCCAGCCAGGTGCCGCCGCGCAGACGGAGGCGGCCCGGGAAGGTGTCCCATTCGGCGCCCAGGCGCGGCTGGAAGGCGGTGGAGTCGCCCACGTGCTGCGGCTCCTCCGCGGAGGCGAGCGAGCGCGCCGCCACCGCGTTGCTCACGCTGGAGATGAGGTCCACCTGCGCGGTGAGGAGCCACCGGCCGGACGGCGCGTCACGCGGCCCCTCGTCCGGCACCGGCAGGTCATCCCCGTCCACCAGGAGCTGCCGCCGCGCGGCCGGGGACAGCCGGTTGTAGCGGTGCGCGCCCTCGCCCAGCCTCCAACTGGCGCCAATGGACAGCAACGCGGGCGACACCACCGCCGAGTAGATCTGCCGCCCCGCGATGACGGCCCCCTGGCCTTCGGCGGGCCGCCAGCCGGCCACCACCTCCGGCCGCACCACCACGCCGATGCGGTAGGGCCGCCCGTGCGGACGGAACAGCATGTCCACCGCCACCCCGGAGTCGCCGTAGAGCCAGGACTCGTCGCCCTGTTCGCTGAAGCTCGCCTCCGCGGAGAAGATGCCCAGCGCCAGGATGAAGTCGTCCTGACCGAAGGCGATGGAGCCCGCGAGCGCGGACTGGGACAGGGAGACGCTCAGCTTGTCACCCTGGTTGCGGCAGCCGACGTTGATGCAGTAGCCCGCGCTGCTGTTGCGCCACAGGAAGCCGACGCCGAAGCGCTTGTATTGCAGCATCAGCGCGCCCAGCAGCTGGCGGCTGTTCACGGTTTCGTCGGCCCGGCCGTCGTTGTCCAGGTCCCGACTCTGGGTCCCGGTGAAGGGCAGGTCCAACGCGGACAGGGTGATGCCGATGTCCCAGTCGCGCTCCAGCGTGGGGCTGCGCTGGGCCAGGGCGGTGAGGTTGCTGGCGAAGCCGCCGGTGCCCTCCGCGACGCCCACGTAGGCGCCGCCCAGGCCCACCACGCGCGCCGCGCCCAGGAGCGCGCCGGAGTTGAGGTACAGCCGCTCCGGGCGGGGCTCGGTGGGGACCTCATCCTGGGCGGGGGCGGCGGACGCGATGAGACACACCGCGCACGCCAGGGCCCACGCCGTGCCACGCAAGCCTTGAATCACCGACCGCCGGCCCCTTCGCCGAAGAGGCGGTCCGCCTCCGTGGCAAGGTCGGTGTCGCGGAAGGTGATGCCGCCCGCGTCGTGGGTCACCAGCGCCAGCGTCACCTTGCGCCACCGGATGTCGATGTCCGGGTGGTGGTTGGCGGCCTCCGCGGCCTTGGCCACCTTCTCCACGAAGGCGATGCCCTCCAGGAAGGAGGGCGCCTCATAGACGCGGCGGATCATCCCGCCCTCGTGCGTCCAGGCGGGGTGCTTCGCGAGGAAGGTCTGGAGCGCATCCGGGGAGAGCAACGTGCGGTCGTAGGCCATGCTTCGCGTTCTACCCGCTCCCTGTTCCGATGGAAGCCCCGGCGCGTGCGGTGTCCGCTCTTCGGTGTGTCAACTCACGCGCGTGAAACCGCCTGCTTCCATTTTTCCAGGTGGCGCGCGCGCACGTCGGGCTTCATCTTCGGTTTGAAGGTGCGGTCCGCCTTCCACGCGCGGCGGATGGCGTCCGGGCTGGTCCACACCCCGGCGCCCAGGCCGCCCAGGAAGGCCGCGCCCAGGGCGGTGGTCTCCAGGTTGCGCGGACGCACCACCGGCACACCCAGCAGGTCGGCCTGGTACTGCATGAGCAGGTTGTTGGCCGCGGCGCCGCCGTCCGCCTTGAACACGGG
Organism: Corallococcus sp. CA047B; assembly: GCF_003612065.1. Classification (NCBI taxonomy): domain Bacteria; kingdom Pseudomonadati; phylum Myxococcota; class Myxococcia; order Myxococcales; family Myxococcaceae; genus Corallococcus; species Corallococcus sp. CA047B. The sequence continues at coordinate 20,810 of NZ_RAWD01000147.1, read as the reverse complement.
GATGTCCCGCCCGCTGTCGCGGCGCATCGCATCCGCCAGGTCGTAAATCTGGAGCGCCACGCCCTCCAGCGTCGCGCGCGCCAGGTGCGCCACGGTGGTGGAGCGGTCGAGGCCGGCGAACAGGCCGCGCGCCTCCGGGCGCCAGTGCGGCGCGCCCAGGCCCGCCAGGGCCGGCACGAAGACGACGTCGCCGGAGTCCTTCACGCTGGCGGCCAGCGCCTCCACGTCCGGGGCGCGCTTGATGACCTTGAGGCCGTCGCGCAGCCACTGCACGGCGGCGCCCGCGATGAAGGAGCTGCCCTCCAGCGCGTAGTGCGTGGTGTCCCCCAGCTTCCACGCCACGGTGGTGAGCAGCCCGGCCGTGGAGCGCACCGGCTGGGTGCCGGTGTTCATCAAGAGGAAGGCGCCGGTGCCGTAGGTGCACTTGGATTCACCGGGGTTGAAGCACGCCTGCCCGAAGAGGGCCGCCTGCTGGTCGCCCGCCATGCCCGCCACGAGCACGCCGTCCGGCAGGCTCTTCATGCCGCGCGTGGTGCCATACACCTCCGCGTTGCCGCGGATCTCCGGCAGACACGCGCGCGGAACGCCCAGGAGCGAACACAGCTCGTTGTCCCACTCCAGCGAGCGCAGGTCCATGAGCAGGGTGCGGCTGGCATTGGACACGTCGGTGACGTGGGCCACGCCGCCGGTGAGCTTGTAGACGAGCCACGAGTCCATGGTGCCGAAGCACACGTCGCCCTTCTCCGCGCGCTTCTTCGCGCCCTTCAGGTGCTTGAAGAGCCAGGTGAGCTTGGTGCCGGAGAAGTACGGGTCCAGGACAAGGCCCGTCATCTCGCGCACGCGGGGCTCCACGCCCTGGTTCTTGAGCTCCTGGCAGATGTCCGCGGTGCGGCGGTCCTGCCAGACGATGGCGCGCGCCAGGGGCTCGCCGCCGTCGCGGGTCCACAGGCCGGTGGTTTCACGCTGGTTGGTGATGCCCACCACGGCGATGTCCTTGCCGGTGAGCCCCGCGTCCTTGAGGGCGCGCGCGATGCACCACTCGCTGGTGGACCAGATTTCGTTCAGGTCGTGCTCCACCCACGACGGCTTCGGGAAGTGCTGGGTCAGCTCCTTGTAGGAGCGCCCCACCACCTGCAACCGGGTGTCGAGGATGGAGACGTGGGTTCCGGTGGTGCCCTGGTCCAGGGCCAGGACGTATTTCGCCTTCGCCATGTGTGCGAGTCCTCTTCCGCCGGCGGAGGGCCGGTCATGGAACCGGACCCTACTCCAGGCGGAGGCGCTCGCACGGACGGCGCGTGCGGGATGTCAGGCACCGGGAGGAGGCCGTGGAACCCTCCGGTGCCCGGGGGGCCGGCTGGGGGCGCGCCATGCACAGGGGGAGTCCACGGTACTCCCCGGCGACACCCGCGTCCGGCGGTCCGGCTCAATACCCGGTGACGCGCGAGCGGCTGTTGAAGAACCGGCGCAGGCCGTACGCGCCCAGGCCCGCGAGCAGCATCCGGCCGAACGAGCCACCCGCGCCGGTGGACTGGCGTCCGCGGTAGCCGTAACCGCGCGGACGGCGTCCATAGGAGGAGCGTCCCCGGTTCCAGCCGCTGCCGGTGAGGACGCTGCGGCGGGAGCCGCTCAGCGCGGCCAGCAGGTTCGATAGCAATGCCATGATGTCGCTCCTTGGAAAGAGGGTGAGGGCGTCCATCACGTCCTCGCGGGGATGGGACCCGTCGGGAACGCGCGTGCGTTCTAAAGTGGGCCTTCCATGGCGGGACGACACCCCGTGTCGAGCCGGGCGCGACGGGCCGCCGTGGCGCCGCCCGGTGGGCAGGCGGGCGGGTTCAGGGCCTGGCGCTACGAGGCCGCGTGGAAAACGGATGCATGCCCCAGGTAGGTCGCGATGCGAGCAGGTGACATCATGCGTGGGGGCCCGTCATCCCTGTGGGGCGGGCCTCCACGTTCTTTTCGTGGGGCGACAGGGAGGGGTGCATGGCGTCGGTGGACACGGACAGGCAGCAGCTCACGGCGCTGCTGGAGCAGTACCGCGGTGGCTTCGAGTCGCTGGATGTCGCGAAGCTCCAGGCCCTCTGGGACCGGGAGTACCCCCAGCTGCTCTACGTGGCGCAGGAGCGGGCCCGGACCATCCGGGGGTGGGTGGGCATCTCCCAGTACTATGACGCCCTGCGCACCCACCTGGAGCGGGGCTCGCGGATGTCATTGGAAGACCTGACGCTCGACGTGATGGGCGAGGTGGCCTTCGCCTTCTTCACGTATCGCTTCGAGGGCGAGCGGGCGGACGGGGCGGGGACGTTCACGAACGACGGCCGCGTGAGCTTCGTCTTCCACCGCAAGGCCGGGGAGTGGAGGGCCATCCACTACCACGAGTCCGCGCCGGGCCCTCGCTGAGCCACGGCGCGCACCCGCCGGATGCATCAAGGAACATCCTCTGGCAGGGGACGCTCGGAGCCCACGCGCGCCGTGCCGCCCGGGTTCGAGCCCAGGGCCAGCTGCACGGATGCGTTTGGCACCCTGGAGCGACGCTCCTTCCCCAGGGGGCACGTCGGTCCGGTCCAGCTCAACGTGAAGGTCTGGCGTGTCTCCAGGCCCGCCGCGTTCGTCACGCGCACGTGCACGACGGGTGTCTGCTGCGCGGCCACGCACGCGGGGGCGGTCCAGAGGGCTTCGCTGCCATCTGAAAGCGCTCTGGGCTTGCCCAGCGTGCCCACCGTGGCTTCCCAGACGTAGCGCAGGGTCGTGTCCTCCGGATCCATCGCCCGGACGTTGACGCGCGCGGAATGTCCCGGACCGATGGTCCGGGCTGTCTGGAAGGCGCTGGTGATGCGGGGCGCGACCTCAGGTGCCACCGGCGCCACCCGCGGGCCGGAGATGACGATGCGGGCAGCCCCTGACTCGGAGGGCGCGACGTCGTGCTGACAACCCGCCAGCGCGAACATCGCGGACACGGCGGCCATCAACGGCGCCCACGAAGGGAGCGCCGCCCGGCGAGGCATGGGAGCGGACATGGGATGGGAGGGGTGAAGGGGCGGACCGGCAAGGACGTGCGCCAGCCCTTGCTGGGTAGCACTCAATGCCAGTCGCGCCAATTTCCTGACTCCACGTGAAAAGCAGCCCAGGGAGTGGGTCTGTCCCGACGGAGGCGGTGTCTGACACTCCCGGGTTTGGGTCAACCCATGACATCCGCTGACACGCTCAGCCGGGGCTGACGACAGACGGGTGCTTCAGGCCTGGGGGACGAGCTTCTTCTCCCGCAGGAAGGCCACCGTGCGGGCCACGCCTTGTTCGAGCGGGGTGGGGCGGAAGTCCAGCTCTCGCTGGGCCCTGGCCGAGTTCACGTTGGCCTCCCAGCGCATGAAGGAGAGCTGGCCGGGCGCGACGAGCGGCGTGAAGGGGAGCACGCGCGCGAGCGGCGCGGAGGCGCGGGCCAGGGCCTCCATCAGGAAGACGGGCGCGGTGGCGGGAGGCTTCCCGGCGCCAGCGGCCTTGTGGATGGCGAGCGCCAAGTCCGCGTTGCTCATGTACTGGTCGGAGACGAGGTAGCGCTCGCCGTTGACGCCGCGTTCGGCGGCGGCGAGCTGCGCGTCGGTGAGGCCGTCCACGTAGACGCAGGACATGCCGCCTGGAGGGAGCAGCGGGGCCTTCTTGTTGAGGAGCTGGATGAAGAAGGAGTTGAGGCCCACGTGCACGGGGCTGGGGCCGTAGACGGCGGACGGGTTGATGTAGACGACGTCCAGGCCCTGCTGGCGGATGGCTTCGACGGCGCGCTCGGCGTCCTGCTTGGAGCGCTCGTAGACGGTGGGCTTGGGGTGCGCGTCGATGTTGGCTTCGGTGACTTCTCCGCCCCGGGGCGCGGCGAAGACATCCATGGTGGACGTGTAGACCACGCGGCGCACCTTCGCGGCGTGCGCGGCGGACAGGACGTTCACGCTGCCCTGGCGGTTCACGCGGTCGAAGATGGAGTCGTCGCGATGCCACTGTTCCGGCATGCCCGCGGCGTGGAAGACGATGTCCACCCCGTGCATCGCGGCCGGCAGCGACGCGGGGGCGGTGATGTCGCCCTGGATGCACTGCACGGAGGGCGGCAGCAGGGGCGCGGCCTTGCTGACATCCCGCACGAGCGCGCGGACGGAGTCCCCACGCTTCGCGAGCCGGTGGGCGATGGCATTGCCGATGAGACCGGTGGCACCCGTGACGAGGACGTTCATGGTCCGGGCACTCTATCCGGACTTCGTGCCCGTGATGGCGCCCTGGAGGTCGCCGGGGTCAGCGGTGTCGTGTGCCACGCGCTTCGCGTGGGGGACGCAACCCGTCGATGAACATGCCGGTGAGGCGTGGAATGCGTTTGGGTCCCGACGCGTCCTGCGCGGCGGAGAGCGAGATCGCCATCGCCATGCACACCACGTCATCCAGGCGGATGTCGCCGCGAACCTCACCCTCGCGCTGCGCTGCCTCCAGCAGGCGCTGTCCCTCGGCGGTCGTCGCGTGACACCCCTCGGTGCCACTTCGCAGGACAACCCCCAGTGACGCCGCGAGCCCCTGGTAGATGCCCGCGTAGTGCACGAGCTCCTCCAGGAAGACGCGCAGGGCTTCAATCGAGGACAGGGATGCCGAGCGCTCGCGGCTCTGCTTCGCGAGCGTCAGGAACCGCTCGTCGCAGGTCGCGCCCAGGAGCGCTTCGCGCGTCGGGAAGTGTCGGTAGAGCGTTCCAATGCCTACCTCCGCCCGCTTCGCCACGTCATTGAGCGACGCGTCCGCGCCGCGCTCGGTGAACACGGCGTCCGCCGCCGCGAGCAACCGGTCGCGGTTGCGCCTCGCGTCCGCGCGCATGGCGCCGCCGGTCGTGTCGTCCGCTGAATTCTTCGGGAGCTTCGCTGCCACTTGAAAAACGGAGCATAGCTCCGTATTCAAGCGGAGCAACCCTCCGTTTATGGAAAGAAAGGCAGGCCGTGATGGCGACCCAGGGCGAACGCGTGCTGGTGCTTGGAGCGACGGGACAACAGGGAGGCGCGACGGCGCGTGCGTTGCGCAAGGACGGCTGGAGCGTCCGCGCGCTCGTGCGCGACCCTTCGAGCGCGAAGGCCCGGGCGCTGGAGGCGTCGGGCGTGGAGCTGGTGCGCGGTGACATGGGGGACCGCGCGTCGCTCGACCGTGCGCTCGTGGGTGCATACGGTGTCTTCAGCATCCAGCCGAGCTCGGGTCAGCCCCAGTACGGCGTCAGTGACGACGACGAGTTCCGCTTCGGCGTGGGCGCCGTGGACGCGGCGAAGGCCGCGGGCGTCGAGCACTTCGTCTACACGTCGATGGCGGGCCTGCGTCCCGGCACGGGTGTCGGCCACTTCGAGAGCAAGTGGAGGATCGAGGAGCACGTCCGCGCGAGCGGCCTTCGCGCGACCATCGTGCGGCCGTCGGCGTTCATGGAAATCCTTCTCGAGCCGCATTTCGGACTGGCGCAGCGCGCGCTCCGGTTCTTCGTCCGACCGGACCGCACGATGCAGTTCATCGCGAGCGACGACATCGGCGTGCTCGTCGCGCGCGTGTTCGCGGAGCCGGGCACGCATGCCGGAACCACCCTGGAGCTGGCGGGGGATGAACTCACCGGGAACCAGCTCGCCGAGAAGATTGGACGTGCGACCCACGCGTCCATCTCCTACGCGCGTTTCCCTCCCGAGTTCCTGGCGCAGAGCGCGCTCTTGAGCCGCCTCGTCGAGCTGGTCGACGAGGGGACCGCGGTCGGGAACGCGAACGTCGCGGCGCTGCGGCGGCTATCGCCGGGTCTCCTCACGTTCGATGCGTGGCTCGAGCGCGGGGGCGCGGCGCAGATCCAGGCACGCTTCGCGGCCTGACCTCCACCCTGTGCTGGAGCTTCATCCCCACCTGGACGATGGCTTCGATGACCGGGATGAGCTCGCGGCCCATCTCGGTCAGTGCGTACTCCACCGAAGGCGGTGAGCTCGCGACGACGTGACGCGTGAGCACGCCGTTCTTCTCGAGCGCGCGCAGTCGCGCGCTGAGCACCTTCGCGGAGATGCGCGGAATGTCGGAGCGCAGCTCGCTGAAGCGCCGCGGCTCTCCACTGAGGCGCCAGACGAGGTTCGCGGTCCATGCGCCACCGAGGAGCTTCATGCACTCGGTGAGCGGGCAGAGGGGTGGAAGCGGCGGCGTCTTGTTCTTGCGGCGGCGGAGCATGGGGCGTCACGGGAGTGGTAACCGGAGGGAAACCACGATGTGGTGGTTACCCAAGGTTACCTCCTTCCCTGGAACGAGCCCGCCGCTATCTTTCGCGCGGGAGGTGACACCATGTTCATCAATCTGCTGCGCTTCCGTTTCAAGGACGGGGTGACCGAAGCGGAGAAGGCGCAAGCCCTCGCGGCCATCACCCGCACGTCGAAGACAGACGCCGTCTCGTTTTCGGTCGTCGGAAGGGATTTGGGTGACCCGGCCGAGGGCTACACGCACGCCTACTGCGTGGGCATCGCGGACCTGGCAGCACTGCGGAAGTACTTCGACGCACCCGAGCACCGCGCGGGGGACCTGCTCTTCCTGCCGCTCATTGCCAGGCTCCGGCGCATGGCCCTGACCGATGACGCCGACCCCGCGCTGGGGGAGAAGATCCAGGCCATGCACCGGGAGAAGATGGCCAGCGACCCGGAATGGGCCGCGCTCCTCGCCGCCATCCCCGACATCGGATTGTAGAGTGAGGCTGGTGGCCGCGGAGGCTAGAACGCGACGCAGGGCGTGGAGTCGATGCGGAGCACGGCCTCCTGGTTGAACTGGCGCTTGTACTCCTCTCGGATGAAGTCGATGTCCGCCGAGCGCGCCGTGCTGCCGTCATGCAGGAGCACCATGATCTTGCTGAGCTCATGCACGAGCGTGCCGTCCTCCAGTTGGTACTGCCCGTTCGCGTCGTACAGGGTCAGCCCATCCTTGAAGCGGGGCGTGACGACGGTGTCGACGAACCCCTAGAACTCCGCCTCGCTGACAGGCACGTCGCCCACGCGGTCCCGCCCGAAGAACAGGTCCGTGCGGTACTGCTGGCTGCCGACCGTGCAGCTTGGGGCATCCGGCTCGTCGTCTCCACAGGCGGTGGCACCCAGGCCCAGCGCGAAGACACACCCCGGGAACAGACCCTTTGAAAGGCGCATTGCGTGTAGCTCCGGAAATATATGGGGACACTGTCTTGCTCTTCCGGTGTCGCCGTTGCCAATCCCTGGCAGTCCGGGCCGTCCATTGCAGTGCATTCATCTACGGCGTGCGGCTGCGGGTCGTCGAGTCCTCCGGCTTCATGGAGTCCGCGTACCCGGTCAGCTCCACGTAGCCGCGTCCCTGCACGGGCTTTCCTTCACGCGTGCCCTCCAGCGACACCGCGCCTTCCCAATAGCGCACGCTCACCGGCAGCTCCTGGTTCGCGAGCTTCGGCGTCACGGTGAGGTCCAGGGCCAGCCTGGGCACCTGGAGGCGCCAGCGTGACGGGTACAGCGTCCCGCGCGGACTCTTCCAGGTGCTGAGCACCTCCAGCTTCACGTCCTCGCGGGTCAGGTGCATGGCGTCCCCGGTGGGCGGATTCCAGGTGCCCGCGCTGAAGGGGTCCGCGCTCCCGTCCTTTTTCCGCAGCTGGTAGTTCATCAGCTCGCTGCCGTCGGAGAGCTGGAGCGCGAACCAGTCCCAGCCCACCAGGTCCGGGCCCAGCGCGCTGGTGCTCCACTCGCGGTCCATCCAGCTCTCACCCTTCACGGACACCGTCTGCCCATCCACGGACACCGTGCCCCGCGAAGGCATGCGCGTCAGGGAGTAGTAATAGGACGCGTTGCCCTTCTCCGCGCTCTTCTGGCTCAGCCCCCGGTCGCCCTGGAGCACCGGCGGTTTGCCTTCATCCATCACCAGGTCCAGCGTCACGCCGTCGCCCTGGGCTCGCAGGTGCATGGGCCACGTGCCCGCGGTGCCTTCGCTTCGCACGTCCCAGTCCTGAAGCCAGACATGGAAGGGGGACCCGTCCGAACCCGCCAGTCCCACGGCCGCGCGGCTGAAGCGCTCGGTGACGTGGAAGCGCCCGGCGCTCACGTCCGACACCGTGAAGTGCCCCATGAACACCTGCCGCGTGCCCCAGGCCGAGTCCCGGTCGGACTTCTCCGGCGCCAGCGCGCTGCGGAACAGCGTGAACTGATAGCCGAAGGCCCGCCCGTCCTCCGTCTCCAGGTTGCCCGTCCAGTACCACCACTCGGTGCGGAAGTCGGGGTGGGGGCCGTGGTCCTCCGGGAAGCGGAAGGGACGGGGCTCCACGGCGCGCGCATAGCCCTCCAGGCTGCCCTCGCCTCCCAGCGCTCCCGCGACCGTCATCGTGCCGGATTGCTCCTGGCCCGCCTGCTCCGTGTCCCGCATCACCACGCCCACCGCCACGCCCAGCGCGGCCAGCACCCACACGATTCCGATGACGAGTCGGCGACCCATGTCTCACTCCTCCCGCAACGCCATGGCCGGGTTCGCTCGCGCCATCCGCCACGCCGGGTACAGGCCCGCGAGCGCCGCCGCCACCAGGGCCAGCAACATCGCCTGTCCCACCACGCCGGGGGACACCACCAACTGCAACGTCCACCCGAACGAGCGCTGGTTGATGACGTGCACCAGCACGTAGGCCAGCGCCAGCCCCAGCGGGATGGAGAACAGCCCCGCCAGCAAGCCCAGCAGGCCCGTCTGCAAAGACACCATTCCCCAGAGCTGTCCCGGCGTGAGCCCCGTCGCGCGCAGCACCGCGAACTCGCGCGCCCGCTCCAGTTGCAGGGACATCAGCGCGCTCAACACGCCCACGAACGCGACGCCAATGGCCAGCAGGCGCAGCACCTGCGTGATGGTGAAGGTGCGGTCGAACACCTCCATCGAGGCCTGCCGCAGCGCCCGGTTGGCATTCACGTTCAAGGCCTGCTCACCGCCCGCCCTGTCCCTCACCCGGGACACCAGCACATCCACGTCCTGTCCCGGCGCCGCGAACAACGACAGGCCGGTGACGCCCCGGTCTTCGTACCAATGCTCATACGTGGCGCGCGCCATCATCACGGTCCCCACGTCGGAGCCGTAGTCGAAGTACACGCCCGCAACGCGGAAGTCGTGCAGGCCCTTGTCCGTGGCCACGCGCAACGTGTCGCCCGCGTGCACGCCGCGATGGAAGGCGAAGGGCTCCGACACGAGCACCACGTCCCGGGACGCGTCCACCTGCCGCCACACGTCCTCCGCGCGTCCTTCCTTGAAGCGATACGCCCGCGCGTGTCCCTTCGCGAAGTCGATGGCGAGCAGGTCCGTCTCCACGTCGCCGATGCGCACGTGCACCACGCGGATGGAGCCGCTCGCTTCAACCCCGGGCGTCGAGCGCAGCTTCTCCGCGAGCCCCGGCACCAGCGCGGAGTCCCCCCGCCGGGCCACCAGCGAAGGCGGGGACACGAACACGTCCGCCTGCAGCGCGGACTCCAGCCACGCCGCCACCGTGCCCCGGAAGCTGGACACCATCAGCCCCACGCCCACCGTCGTCGCCACCGCGACCATCAGCGCCGCCAGGGCCACCGCCGTGCGCGACAGGCTCGCCGTCACCCCGCGCGCCGCCATGCGACCCAGCGGACCGAACAGCGCGCCCAGGGGCCGCGCCGCCGCCACCGTCAGCTTCTCCGTCACCCAGGGCACCAGCAGCGCGGTGCCCATCATCACGCCGAACAGTCCCGCATACGCCGGGGACAGCGCCTGCGTGGGCCACGCGAGCAGCCCGATGGAGACGGCGAGGACCCCCAATCCCAGCAACGCACGCTGGGGGGCCTTTCGGTGGGACACGTCCTCCTCCGTGGAGCGCCGCAGCGCCGTCACCGGCGTCGCGCGCGCGGCCTCCCACGCGGGCACCAGCGCCGCCAGCACCGTGGCGCCCAGGCCCAGGCCCAGGCCCTTGATGAGCGTGAACGGCTCCAATGACAACCGGCGCACGTTCACCACGAAGTACAAATCATTGATGGTGCGCGTGATGAGGCCCACGAGGCCGCTGGCCATCAGGATGCCCAGCAGCAGGCCCGCCGTCGTGCCCACGATGCCGAGCACCAGCGCCTCGCCCAGCACCAGCGCGAACAGCTCTCCGCGCGTCACGCCCACCGCGCGCAGCCGGCCCAGCATCCCGCGCCGCTGCACCACCGAGAACGTCATCGTGTTGTAGATGAGGAACATCCCCACCACGAGCGCCAGCAGCGACAGCGCGGTGAGGTTGGTGCGGAACGCCCGCGTCATCTGCTCCACCGTGCCCGCGCGTCCCGACGTCCGCACCAGCTCCGCGCCCGGGGGGAGCGCGGCCCTCAGGCGCGCGGCCCGCGCCTCATCGTCCGGGAGCTTCAGGTCCACGCGCGTCAGCCGGCCCGTCTGGCCCAGCACCTCCTGCGCGGTGGAGAGGTCCGAAATCAGGAGCGACTCCAGCGCCCGCTCCGTCGTCTCCTGCGTCGGGGACAGCAGGGCCGACACGCGCAGCTCCCGGCGCAGCCCCATCACCGTCACGGCCAGCGTGTCGCCCGCCTTCACACCCAGCGCCCGCGCCGTCTTCGCGCCCATCACCACCGTGCCGGGCTTCGTGAGCAGCTCGCCCACGTCCCCCACTGCGTTCCCAGTGGAGAAGTCGCGGAAGGGGGCTTCCACGAACGGATCCAATCCCAGCAGCGTGAGCGTGCGGCGGTTGCCCCCCTCCACCCGCACGAAGCCCTGCACCACGGGCGCCGCTTCCGGCGCGTCCGGGCGCAGCTTCAGCGCGGTGTAGACCCCCTCCGGCAGGCCCGACGTACCGCCCACGATTTGATGCGTGGCCTTGCCGGCGACGACGTCGGTGGACTGCTCGAAGGCGCGCAGCGCACTGCCGCTCGCCAGGTCGATGGACACCACCACCGCCACGCCCATCGCGATGCCCAGCAGCGACAGCGCGGTGAGCCACGGGTGCCCGCCCAGGTGGCGCAGGCTGGAGCGCGCGAGCAGCATCTTCACGGCGCCCCCTTTCGCGCGCCGCCGGGCCGCTCCACCAACCGACCGCCTTCCATGGTCAGGACACGGTCCGCGCGGGCCGCCATGCCGGGCTCGTGCGTGACGATGAGCGCGCACGCATCGCCCTGCCGCGTGAGCCCCTCCAGCAGGTCCAGCACGTGCTTGCCGGTCTCCTCGTCCAGGTTGCCCGTGGGCTCGTCCGCCAGGAGCAGCGGTGGAGCGTGGGCCAGGGCCCGGGCCACCGCCACGCGCTGTTGCTCGCCGCCGGACAGCCGGTCCGGGAAGCTCTTCGCCCGGCCTTCCAGGCCCACGCGCTGGAGCAGCTCGTGCGCCCGCGCACCGGCCTCCGCGCCCGTGCGGCCGAGCAGCTCCAGGGGCAGCCGCACGTTCTCCTCCACCGTCAGCGTGGGCAGCAGGTTGAAGGCCTGGAAGATGAAGCCCACGCGTTCGCGGCGCAGCAGCGTGCGCTCCTTCTCCTTCATGCGCCCCAGGTCGCGGCCCTCCACCAGGATTTCGCCCTGCGTCGCCTGGTCGATGCCGCTGATGAGGTTGAGCAGCGTGGACTTGCCGGAGCCGCTGCGGCCCAGCAGCACCACGAACTCGCCCCGGTGCAGGGTGAGCGACGTGCCGGACAGCACCTCGCGCACGGAGTCTCCCTCCGCGTAGGACTTGGTGACGGCGCGCAGTTCGACGAGAGGCCGCGAATCAGGAGGAGAGGAGGGCATGCCTGTCACCCGACATAACCGATGCCCGGCTTCCGGGCCGGCTTCCCCGGGCGGATGGGGCGGATGCCCTCTACTGGACGTCAGCAGTGGGAGGGTGCGTCTGACTCAGGGCCTCCGCTCCCGTCCCGGGGTGCGTTTCGTGCCATGCTGGGATGCCTGACGTTGGAGGATGACCCCGTCAGGGAAGGCAGGGGGCAGCCCGTGAACGAAGCCCAGGCCGTCTGGGTGCCCGCGCCCGGCGGAGGCGACCCCCCACGACTCCAGGAGCTGCTCCAGCAGCTCCCCGCCTTCTTCGGCCTCTACCGGGGGCCGGGCCACCTCATCGAGTTCAGCACGGCCACGCGCCTGACGCTGCTCGACACGCGCGGACAGGTGGGCGTCCCCCTGCGTCAGGCCTGTCCCCAACTGGACGGCGCCGGTTGGCACGACGCCTGGGACCGCGTCTTCACCACCGGGCAGGCCCTGCACCTGCGGGAGACCTCCGCCCGCGCCCACCCCTCCGACGACGCTTTCTTCTTCAACCTCTCCCTGCTTCCCCGCCGCGATGCGCAGGGACAGGTGGAGGGCGTGCTCGCCTTCGCGGTGGACGTGACGGAGCTGGTGGAGACGCGCCGCGCCGCGTGGACCACCGCGTCCTGGCGCACCGAACGCCTGCAGGCGATGACCGCCGCGCTCTCCGAGGCGCTCACCCCCGCGCAGGTGGTGGAGGTGGCCGCGCGCGAAGGCGCCATCGCGCTGGGCGCCCTCACCGGCCTCGTCGTGGTGCCCACGTCGGAGGCCGCGGACGTCTTCGAGCGCGTCGCCGCGCACGGCTTCGCCCCGGGGGACCTGGAGGACTGGCAGCGCTTCGACGTCTCCTCCACCTGTCCCCTCACGGACGTGACGCGCACCCGCGAGCCGTCCGCGCTGGGCTCGTGGACGGAGTGCATGGCGCGCTACCCGCGTCTGGCAATGCTGCCCCGGACGCTGGCGCTTTCGGCGTGGGCCTCGGTGCCGCTGGTGAGCGGCGGGCGCGTGCTCGGCGCGCTGGGCCTGGGCTTCGGCGACGCGCGCGATTTCGACGAGGCGGAGCGCGCCTTCCTCCTGACGGTGGCCCGCCAGTGCGCGCAGGCCCTGGACCGCGCGCGGCTCTACGACGAGGAGCGCGCGGCCCGTGGCGCCGCCGAGGCCGCCAGCCGCGCCAAGGACGCGTTCCTGGCCATGGTGTCCCATGAGCTGCGCACGCCGCTCACGTCCATCCTCGGCTGGTCGCAGATGTTGCGGCAGGGCCTGCTGGGCGAGGACAAGCGCCAGCGCGCCGTGGAGGCCATCGAGCGCAACGCGCGCGCCCAGCGCCAGCTCATCGAGGACCTGCTGGACATCAGCCGCATCGCCAACGGGCGGCTGCGCCTGGAGCCCGTGCCGCTGGAGCTGGGGCGCGTGGTGGAGGCGGCGCTGGACGCGGTGCGGCCCACGGCGCTCGCGCGCGAGCTGGAGCTGGAGCTCTCCGTGGACTCGGACGGCGTGCCGCTGTTCGGCGACCCGGACCGGTTGCAGCAGGTGGTGTGGAACCTGCTCGCCAATGCCATCAAGTTCACCCCGCCCGGAGGCCGCGTGTCGGTGTCCGCGCGCACGCGCGACGAGGGCGCGGAGCTGGTGGTGAAGGACGACGGCGAGGGCATCCCCACCGACTTCGTGCCCTTCCTCTTCCAGCGCTTCCATCAGGCGGACACCAGCGTCAGCCGTCAGCACGGAGGGCTGGGCCTGGGGCTGTCCATCGTCCGCCACCTGGTGGAGCTGCACGGCGGCGCCGTGTCCGCGGCCAGCGAAGGGCCCGGCCGGGGCTCCACCTTCACCGTCTTCCTGCCCCGCTCGCGCGTGGGGGCCACCCCGGGTGCGACGCGCGAGCCAAGGCCCGTGGAGGGCCTGTCGCTGCCGCGCTTCCCGGAGCTGGAGGGCCAGCGCGTGCTGGTGGTGGATGGAGCGCCGGACGCGCGTGAATGGATGTCCGTGCTGCTCACCCGCGTGGGCGCCCACGTCCTCACCGCCACCAACGTCACCGACGCGATGGATGAGGTGCGCAGGTCTCCGCCCACCGTGCTGGTGACGGACGTGACGTTGTCCGGCGAGGACGGCTATTCGCTCCTGTACCGGCTGCGCGCGCTGCCGTGGGAGTCCGGGGGCGGGGTGCCGGCCCTGGCCGTCACCGCCGCCGCGCGCCGCGAGGACCGGGACCGGGCCCTGCGCGCGGGCTTCAGCGCCTTCGTCACCAAGCCGCTGGACGCGGTGGAATTGCTCACGGCGGTGGCGCGCCTTGCGCCTCCCATTCCGCCGCGTTCCTGAAAAGGAAGTCGCCCACCTCCGTGGCCAGCAGGGGCCCGGACACGTCGCGCGGGATGATGTGGAAGCCCTCGCGGAAGCTCACGAGCCGCACCGCCGGGGACGCCGTCATCCTCCGCACCAGCCAGCGTCCGCCCTCCGGATCCACCACGTGGTCCTGCTCCGCGGTCGCCACCAGCACCGGACAGCGCACCCGGGGCGCGTCCGTCACCGCCAGGTCCTGCAGCGTGCACAGGTCCCGCAGCCGGGCCACCGGGAAGGCCGGAAGCACGGGCGCCTGCGACAGCGTCAGAGGATCCGAGATGTCCGTGCTGCCCTTGTCCACCCACGGCGTCGTCCATTGGAGGAGGGGCGTGCGCACCAACTGGCGCACCAGCGCCATGCGCGGCCCCCGGAAGCGCACCGCGGGCGCCACCAGCGCGAGTCCGTGCACCTGCTCCGGATGGTGCGCGGCCAGCCGCAGCGCCAGGAGTGCTCCCATGGACAGTCCCGCCACGAACACGCGGCGGTGGCCCCGGAGGGACGCCAACGCCTCCTCCGCGGCGTCCTGCCAGTCGTGATGGTCCACCTCCAACAAGGCTTCCGGCGTGGTGCCATGGCCCGGAAGCCGGGGCGCCACGACGCGCATCCCGCGCGCCGCCAGGGCTTCACCCAGGGGCCGCACTTCCCACGGGCTCCCCGTGAAACCGTGTAGGAGCAGGCAGGCATCCGGGCCTCGCCCCAGCGCGAAGGCGGCCGTGGACTCCCCGTCGATGTCCCGCCAGCGCGTGCTCACCCGGTGGACACTGGCCATGGCGGGCCCCAGGCGCTATGCCGCCTGCCTCATGGCGGACACTCCGAAACCCCCGGACATGCAGCTTCAGGTGCAGATGGATGACGAGGTCGCCAACGGCCAGTACTGCAACATGGCGTTGGTGAACCACACGGAGACGGAGTTCGTGCTGGATTTCCTCTTCGTCCAGCCGCAGCAGCCCCTGGCCCGCGTCCGCTCGCGCGTCATCACCAGCCCGCGTCACCTGAAGCGCCTGCTGGGCGTCCTCCAGGAGAACCTGCGGCGCCACGAGGAGCGCTTCGGCCCCATCGTCCTCAATGAGGATGAGGGCCCCCGCCACTGAGGCACCTCCGTCCGGTGCCGGGCCCCGGGGTCCGCTTTGACTTTCCCTGCGGCCGTTCCCGGCGCACACTGGGAGGCACCGTGTTCCGCGCCTGCGTGTTCATCGCTGCCCTGCTGTCCGCCGCCTCCGCCTCCGCCCAGTGCACCGGGGACGGCGTCCAGCTGTACCCGTCACCCGGGGGCATCGTCCCCACCAACATGCGCCTGCTGCTGGAGGGCGTGGGGACGGCGCGCTCGCCCGTGCTCGGGCTGGTCGGCAAGCCGCTGAAGCTGGAGGCGGATGGCCACGAGGTGAAGCTCAAGGTGACCAAGGGCTGGGAGAGCACCCTGGGCCGCGCCGTCGTCATCCTCAAGCTGGCGGAGCCGATGCAGCCCGACAAGCGCTACCTGCTGCGCCTGGATGAGGTGCTGCCGGGGGTGGTGGTGCTCAACGGCCGTCCCGGCGTCCAGCCTTCATGGCTCAGCGGCAAGGGCGCCGACACGAAGGCCCCCAAGTGGGTGAAGAAGCCCGCCGTGTCGGAGGGCTTCGTGCGCCGCTCGCCCCAGGGCATCGCGCGCTTCGTGAAGTTGAACCTGGCCCTGCGCGAGGAGAGCCCCTCGTTCCTGGTGGTGAAGCTGGCCCCGCGCCGGCTGGGCGTCAGCCCCCAGCAGTACCTGCTGCCCATCCAGTCCAACACCGCTTATCTGGGCCATGAGGCCTGCGGCGGGGCGTTCGCGCTGGAGGACGGCCGCAGCTACCGCGCCCGCATCGAGGCCTTCGACGCGGCGGGCAACCTGGCGCCCTCCACGCCTCCGGTGGACTTCGAGGCCCCTTCCGCCCAGGGGCCCTAGTAGCATCCGCGCCCGTTCGTACCGCACGGGAGACAACGGGCACATGACGGCGACGGTGGACGTGGAGGGGATGAAGGAGCGCATGACGGCCTTCATCCAGAAGCTCCAGGACGACATCTGCGGCGCGCTGGAGACGCTGGATGGGCAGGGCCGCTTCCGCGAGGACGCGTGGAGCCGTCCGGGTGGCGGCGGTGGCCGCAGCCGCGTGCTGGAGGAGGGCGCCGTCCTGGAGAAGGCGGGCGTGAACACCTCCATCGTGTACGGCGAACTGGAGGAGGCCTTCGCCAAGAAGCTCCAGGGCGAGGGGCGCACCTTCTGGGCCGGCGGCCTGTCGCTGGTGCTGCACCCCCGAAGCCCGCACGTGCCCACGGTGCACGCCAACTACCGCTTCATCCAGCAGGGCGGGAGAGCGTGGTTCGGCGGAGGCGCGGACCTGACGCCGTACTACCTGCACGACGAGGACGCCGCGCACTTCCACCGCGTGCACAAGGCCGCGTGCGACGCGCACGACGCCACGTACTACCCGCGCTTCAAGGCCGCGTGTGACACGTACTTCCACGTGCGCCACCGGGGCGAGGCGCGCGGCGTGGGCGGCCTCTTCTTCGAGAACATGGGCGGCGACCTGGAGCGCGAGTTCGCCTTCGTGCAGGCGTGCGGCAACTCCTTCATCCCCGCGTACCTGCCCATCGCGCAGCGGCGCAAGGACACGCCGGTGACGGAGGCGCAGCGCTTCTGGCAGGAGGTGCGCCGGGGCCGCTACGTGGAGTTCAACCTCGTCTATGACCGGGGCACCATCTTCGGCCTGGAGACGCAGGGGCGCACGGAGTCCATCCTCATGTCGCTGCCGCCGCGCGTGCGCTGGCGCTACGACTACCACCCGGAGCCCGGCACCCCCGAGGCCCGGCTGGAAGAGGTGCTGCGCAACCCCCGGGAGTGGGCCTGATGCAGCCGCCGCCTCCTCCGTCTGGAGCCGCGCCCCGCCGCAGCAAGGCGGTGGTGGCGGGCCTCGTCGCCGCGGTCGTGGCGGGCCTGGGCCTGTCCCTGCTGCTCATCCTGACGGGCCCCACGCGCTCTGGCGGCCGGGCCTCGCCGGAGCAGTTGGCCAACGAGGCGCGCATCCAGGTGCTGGCGCTGTGTGACGCCGTGCAGGCGTTCCGGGACGAGCACGGCGACTACGTGCCCATCGCGCCGTTCCCCTCGCCGGTGCCCCGCGACGGCGAGGCGGTGCCCTTCGCCCACGACCACGAGGACTTCCACCGCATTGGCTTCGAGCCGGGCCCCTCCGTGCACTTCCAGTACGAGGTGACGGTGCAGGAGAGCCCGGTGGGTGAACCGGAGGTGTCCTGCCTCGCCCGCGCGGACGCGGACGGTGATGGCCTCAACGCCGTCTATCGGATCCGTCTGGACGCCAACGGAATGACCAGCCCCATGGAAGTGGAGCGCGAGGGCGAGTAGCCCCCCATGCAACTCCGGGTTCTCGATGTGAGAGAATCCGGTGGATGGGAAATGTCGGAGACATTCGCGGTCCTCGCGGGCCGGATCCGCGCAACGGGCCCCGCTCCGACACGGGGTCCGCCCCCGCGCCCGTCACGGCCCCCGTTCCGTCGCCCTTCCAGGATGATGGGATGATGGAGCCCTCTCCGGGTGGGGAGGGGCTTCCCGGAGGTGTCTCCGTGGGCTTCCCCGGCGGTGAGGGGCAGGACCCTGGAACGCCTCCGGAGGGGTCGGACGCAGGGCCCCCGTCGGTCCGCACCGGCCTGCCGGAGGGGGCGGAAGTGGGGCCGCAGTCGGTCCGCATCCCCCTCCCGAAGCCCGGCACGCCGCGCGGTCCCGGTACGCCGCGCGGTCCGGGGACGACGCGAGGTCCCCGCGCGCAACCCGGCACGGGCTTCGAGCCTCCCCGCGAGCCGGGCGCCGCGCCGCCGCAGCAGCGCAAGCTGAAGGACGGCTTCCGGACGCCCGGGCAGCAGCCCACCACCGCCAGCCCCTACCTGGGCGCGGGCGAGGCGCGCGGACCGGTGCGGGACGTGGAATCGCTGGTCCCCGGCGACCTGAAGGACCTGGAGAACTCCCCCGCGGTGGCCAAGCGCTTCGCCTCGGATGGCGCGCTCCTGTCCGCGCAGGTGCGGCCCGCGTCGCTGCCCTCGTCGGACCGGGTGGCCCGCCTGTGGGCCTTCTTCGCCGCCTACGCGGAGGCCGCCACCCGGCACCCGCCCACCCCGGAGGGCAAGGCCGCCTTCGCCCAGGCGCTGAAGGACCAGGGCTTCGCCCAGCTCCAGGACGCCCACAGCGGGCAGACAGGCGTGGAGGCGGGGCTCTGGGTGCTGGACGCGCCGTCGCCCGAGGAGGCCCGCGAGCGCGCGAAGGACGTCCAACTGGAGCCCCCGCCCGACGTGCGGCACTCCGAGCAGGCGGCCCCGATGACGCCCGGCCTCTACCAGCCGATGCCCGGACCGTTCATCCGCCGGGACGAACAGGGCCAGCCCCTGCCCCCGGGCGACCCCGACCGGCGCGGCTCCGATAGAAAGCTCGGCGGACGGATGTTCTGGAACGTGCTCCACCGCTTCCGCGCCGGCCCGGAGGAGGACGACGCCCTCTCCGAAGGACAGTGGGACCGGATGGTTTTCGGGGCCGTGCTGGCCATCACGGGCGTCGCCCTGGCGGTCATCGCCCTGGTCAGCTCCCTCTAAAGCAAGGAGCCTGTTCGGAAGACTTGGGGTTATGGCGGCTTGTGTTACGGTGCCGCACTCTTGGCCACCGACGACCTTACACTCGTCAAGCGCGTCCGCAGCGGGGACCAGCGCGCTTTCAAGCTCCTCGTCGAGCGTTACCAGCGCAAGGTGTACGCCGTTGCGCTCGGTATGCTGAAGGACAAGGAGGAAGCGATGGACGTCTCCCAGGAGGCGTTCGTCAAGGTCTACAAGTACCTGGACCACTTCAAGGGCGACGCGTCCTTCTACACGTGGCTGTACCGCATCACGTCGAACATCTGCATCGACGTGCTCCGCAAGCGCCGGGGCGGTGGCGAGGCGGTGGAGTTCGACGAGTCCCAGGACATGGACCTGTCGGAGGCCCGCATCGGAGCGCTCGGCAGCCGCCTGGGGACCAATCCCCAGAAGAGCGCCCTCCGGAAGGAGCTGGCGGAGAAGATCCAGGAGGCCCTGGCCACGGTGCCGGAGAAGCACCGCGCCATCCTGCTCCTGCGCGAAATCGAGGGCATGTCCTACGAGGACCTGGCCCGCACCCTGGACATTCCCAAGGGCACCGTGATGAGCCGCCTGTTCCACGCGCGCGCCAAGGTGCAGAAAATCCTCAGCGATTACCTGGAGCTGGACGAAGCCAAGAGCGGAGTGGGCAGTGAGTGAGGGCGATCGGAAGACCCCCTCGAATATCCGTGGGGGCCGCCGCGTCCCACCCACGCATTCCCACCAGCCCGCAGGGTGAAGAGCATGGCCGGAAATCCCGCGTGTGAGCGTTTTGTCCCGCTCCTGTCTCCCTACATCGATGGCGAACTCGCCCCCTCGGAACGGGTCCACGTGGAGCGCCACCTGGCCGCCTGCCGCGACTGCACCGGCCGCTCGGCCGACCTGCGCGCCGAGTCCGGCCTGCTCCGGGTGGGCCTGGACATGGCGGTGGACGACGTCGACTTCAAGGACTTCGCCCAGAAGGTGATGGCCCGGGTGACGCCGGAGAAGCCGCCGCTCATTGAACGGATGCGGCTGGCCCTGTCGGAGATGTTCCTCTACCAGCGCACCGCGATGCTCTCCTCCATGGCCACCGCCGCGGTGGTGATGCTGGTGGCGCTGCCCCTGCTGCTGCGCGACGGAGCCCCGGAGGGCTACGCCGCCGAGCGCATGACGGTGAAGTCCATCCAGTCCTACCAGGGCGCCCGTGTCGCGCCGGTGGTGATGGAGACCGAGGGCGGCGGCTCCATCATCTGGATGGTGGACGAGCAGGAGCAGGCCCCGGAGCCCGTGAAGAACGCCCCGGACGGTGTCAGCGGTCAGCCGAAGAAGCTGGACGGGACGGAAGCCGAGGAGTTGGGTGGGGAGCTGGACGGCCAGGGCACGCGGCAGCCGGCGGCCCCCGCCGTCCCGCCGCGTCCCACGGGAGGAGCGCTATGACGAAGCAGGTGTGGGCGGTGCTGGGACTGGTGCTCGCCGTGGGTCTGACGCTGGGGCCGGCGGTGGCTTTCGCCCAGGACGCCAAGGTGAAGGTGCAGGTGGAGGTGGTGCTGGCCTCCAACAAGGGCACCGCGGTGGAGCCCGCGGAGCTCAACAAGATGAAGGAGGCGTTCCAGAAGCAGAACTTCAGCTTCACGTCCTTCAAGCGCATGTCGCTGGACGTGGTGGAGGTGGGCGCACAGAAGCCCACCGAGGTGAAGCTGCCCAACGGGACGAACGCTTCCCTGCAGCTGCTGGGCATGAAGGAAGGCATCGCCACCCTGCGCGTCATCATCCCGAGCCAGTCGTCGGTCGAGGTGGAGCTGGGCCGCCAGGGCGCCGTGTACCAGAAGGCCGGCAAGCACGTGGGTGGGGACCTCATCCTCGTCCTGGTGCCGCCCTCCAAGTAGCGCTGTCGTCGTGACGGATGCGCGCCGCCTTCGGGCAGGCGCCGTCCGGGAAGTCGCTGGACGCCGTGCCCGCCGCGCCAGGATGGCCCCCTCCTCTCCGGGCGGCCCCGCGCGGATGTCCCTCCGGCCCTGAATCTTCCCTACCTCTCGTACATCCACTCCGGTGTGGACGCGCTGATGCGCCCTGGCGGCGGAGGGCTCCGTCCCCCGGATGACGTGGGGCGGGGGTGGGGCTCGGCCCTCGGGGCAGGGA
>NZ_RAWD01000146.1:0-22993 GCF_003612065.1 Corallococcus sp. CA047B | reverse complement strand
GGATGGAGGCGATGACGGGGGGGAGCAGCGGGGGGCGTACCCAACCTCGCTGCGACAGCAGGCAGAGGGTGCCTTCCAGCGCCGCCCACTCGAGGATCTCCTCGCGCTCGAATGCGCGAGCCATGCACTCGGAGAACAAGCTCTCCATGTCGCATGACTGCTCCGCGAGGACCTCGAGCATGTCCTGCTCGAGAGGTGATTCGGGGGAGAGGTCACTCGCCGCTCCCGCCAGCGACAGTGTGAGCGCGGGTGACGGCTTCTCATACCGTGGCAGCAGACGGGCGAAACGCAGCTCGAAGGCGACCTCCGGCCCGTCTTGCTTGGGGAGCACCTGACATGGATTGTCTGGGAACGCCTGGGCGAGGAGCGCCTCCAGGGCTCCTTGTTGAAAGTCAGTCAGGGTGGGGCCCGCCAGTCCGCGACGGCTTCCATGGTGGGGATAGCGCAGCACCACCGCATCGGCGGCATCCCATCGGGAGGTACACGCGCCATAGACGGGGAACCGGGTCGCCGCGGCTCCCTGCTGGTGACCTGCCTCACGTGCTTGCTCCGCGGAGAGCTCTCGAAGGTGGAGATCCACCGGCAACGCCCTTGCCGGGTTTCCCGCGACGATGACGTGCTCTCCCACGTCCGAGGAGACCGCACAGTGGGCCGCCACCACCACGCCCTCTCCCAACCGGGCTCCGCCCGAGAGCGAGACGTGCTGGCCAATCCAACACTGGCGCTCTACCTCGACTCCGAAGCCACGCCGCTGCGAACTGGACTGCGGGTAGCGCTCGACATGGTTTCCGCCCTCGAGGGCCGTGTGAGCTCCGATGGAACTGGCGCGGACCCTGACGGTGCGCTGGAGCTTGACGAAGGGCGCAAGGTAGGACTGCTCCACCACGACCAGCGGACCGATCACCGCCTGTGGGTCCACCTGGGTTCCCTTCAGCAGCAGCGGCCCTGTCAGGACCGCATGCCCGCGAACCTCACTGTCAATCAATGCGACTCCATCTCCGTCGATGATGCTGAACTCCTCCACCCTCGAGCGTGAGATCACGACACGTCGCCCCTTGATCCGGACCGAGCTGGCGATGTGGCTTGCGCCATCCACGAGGTAGATGGCGCCCATGGCCCAGAGCTGGCGCAATTCCCGGGCCCACTCACGCACGGGAAGCGCGACGAGGCCGTCCGGCTCCTCTACCGAGCGCACGAGAGGTGCATCCAGGGAGGCGCTGGCACCGCCCAGCAGGAGCTCACGTCCACCTTGAGGCGTCTGCGCGCCAAGGACGGCATGGGCTGTCCATCTGGGTCGCCAGCCAGTCTGTTCAAGCACCTGCCGAAGGGCTGCATGGATTTGCGTCTCGATGGAACCGCGCAGGTTGCTCATGGCTCTTGCAGGGGGTGCTTCGGCGCGATGCCACGTCCGAAGGGCTGCGGAGAGTAACCCATGGCATTGCCCCTGCAAGCTCCCATTCCTGTCAGTCAGGGCCGTGCTGGCCCTCCCATCGACAGACAGGCAGGGAGGTCTGGGGGTGGCTTTCAGAGATTGAAGCCCACGTTCCCGACGGAGATGCTGGGCCCGAAGATGAAGGACCACTTGCTGGAGGGCACCACGGTGTTGGTGTTGGGGTCGCCGTTGGTGCGCCGGGTGATGTCGCCCCGGAACTCGCGGGCAATCCATGCGTTGGCACCCACCGCCGCGCCCGGGCCAATGGGCACGCGCAGGCCCAGGCCCAGCACGGCGGCGAGCGTGGGCGGGAACTGGATGTCCCCTGACTGTGGCACGAGCCCCAATCCCATCAATCCCATCTCGATGCCCAGCAGGCGCTCCTGGCCCTCGTTGTTGAGCAATGCCAGACGGGACAGGACGCCGAAGTTGATGGCCAGTTGTCCCGTGGGCTGGGTGGCGCGGTAGAGACCCGCGGGGATGGTGGCCATGGTGTAGAGGCGGAACATGCCGCCGCGTACGATGGCGGTCCACTGCGCGGAGGGCAGCCCGGTGCGGTCCACGGTGGAGAGCGCGTAGCGGGATTCGTCCGCGACGTGGGACACCTGCACGAGGATGCGGTCGTACTGGCCCAGGTTGCCCTGCACGGGGATGACGCGCACCTCACCCTTGGGGCGCAGGAACAGGCGCTGCTCCACGTGGCTTTCGCCCCGGGTGGAGCCGTCGGACTTCGTCACGTCGATGCGCAGGGTGATTTCCTGGTTGCCCTCCTGGGGCGTCAGGCGCTCGCGGTGGATGATGACGCGGCAGGTGTTGCGCATGGCGTAGTTCAACCGGTGCGGCCGGCTGGGCGAGAGCGTCTCGTCGTGGCCGTCCTTGTCCGCGCAGATGAACTCCACCAGGTTCTCCACGTTGGTGGGCACGCTCGCCTCGCGCACCGCGCGCTGCACGCGCTCGCTGGTGAGGAACAGGTCCGTGGTGGCCAGTTCCGCCGGCAGCGTGGGCAGCCGGTAGCCGAAGCGCAGCGACACGAAGCCGCCCGCGGTGGCCTCGCCCTGTACGAGCGTAGCGGTGTCCCGCGTCGTCACGGTGTACGCGCCGCCCAGGGGGCGCAGCACGAAGCGGCCCTGGCCGCCGTTGGAGGCCACCGTCACCTCCGCCGGGCGGTTGGTGGGCACGAAGTCGATGCCGCCGTGGCCGGGCAATTCCAGCATCGCGCGCGGGTCCGGCACCGGCCGCGTCTCCGCCGTTTCGGAGGCCACCACCGTGCCGTCCACGCGGGACGTGGTGGCCGTCACCGTCACCTGGGGTTCGTCGGTGCCCCGGGTGCGCAGCAGGACATAGGTGCCCTCCGGGACCTTCACCACGCGCTCCACGCGGGTGCGCGCGCCGTTCACCGTCCACAGAAGGCCGCGTGGATCATGCGCGCACGCCGCGTCCAGGCGCATGACGAGCGCGGAGTCCTCCGCGTCGCGCAGCACCGTGCCCTCCACGGCCGTCAGCGGGCACGCCAGCACGGGCAGCGTCTCCGCGACGGACGTCTCCAGCGCGTCGCCCCGGGCGAAGAACACGCGCGGCACCAACCGCAGCCGCAGGGACACGGTGGGGTTCAACCCGGGCACGTTGCGGATGGACACCGCGCCGTCCGTCACCTCGCAGCGCGCGGAGCCGCAGTCCACGGAGGCGATGGCCTCCGAGTGCGTCACCGCCGCGTAGCCGGGGCCCTTGGACATGTCCACGCCGGAGGACTGCACCAGGGGCCGCGTGAGCACGGTGCGGCCGGGGCGCAGGCGGAAGTACTCGTCGTCCAGGAAGCGCCCGTTGGCGTCGTACGTCGTCACGTCCGCGCCCGAGCGCGCGAAGGCGGGGCGCCAGGACAGCGTCGCGTCCGTGGGCAGGCCCGGCGTCACCGGCACCGCGCACTCGGAGGGGCCGTTGGGCTCCAGGCACATGTCCTCGCCCTCCACGGCCTTGCCCTGCGGATCCGGCCCGCGGGGCACGCCGGACCAGGCGATGGTCACGTTCTTCAGGCCGGTGCCCTTGAGCTCCAGCCGGCCGTCGTCCGGATAGAAGGTGGTGGAGGCGCTGTCGATGCGCGGGAAGGGCCCGGTGGCCACCACCACCACGGTGTCGGTGGCCGTGGCGCACGCGGCTTCATCCGCGGCGACCTTCAGCTCCAGCGTGCGCGCGGCGTCCTCCGCCTTGGTGGGAGGCTTGAGCGAGCGTCCATCCGGGGAGAGCACCCAGCCGCCGCGCACGGGGCCGCAGAGGATGCCCTTCGGGACGACCTCCACCGCCCGTCCCCCTTCGGGAAGCTGGACGACGGGGGTGGCGGCGGAGGCGGCTGCCGCCACCAGCAGGCAGCCAAGGACGAGCGCGCGCGCACGGTGCATCCGTTTCTTAAGCACGGAGGGCCGCATCCGGGTCAAGCCCTTCCGTGGCCCACCCGCGCGCTCGTTCCGTGGAAGCGGTGAATCCCGGGAGCGACCCTCCCGTCACGTCTCCGGGTGGACGGTCGGCGGACGGAGGGGGCCGGGGAGTCTCACGCCGGGTTTCACTCCGCCCGCAGCGCGATGATGGGGTCCACCCGGGTTCCGCGCCGCGCGGGCAGGTAGCAGGACATGGCGGCGATGGTGAGCAGCAGGGCCGCGATGGACAGGTAGGTGATGGGATCCGTCGGGCTCAAGCCGAAGAGCTGCGAGGCGACCAGGCGTGACAGGCCCAGCGCCAGGGGGATGCCGACGGCGACTCCCGCGATGACCGGCATCATGCCCTGCCTCAGGATGAGCAACAGGATGTCTGGCGCGGTCGCGCCCAGGGCCATGCGGATGGCGATCTCCTGGTTGCGCTGGCTCACCACGTAGGAGATGAGGCCGTAGAGGCCAATCGACGCCAGCACCAGCGCCATCATCGCGAAGCTTCCCAGCAGCAGGACGTTGAGGCGCGCGGGCAGCAGCTCCGCCGCGACGTAGGCGTCCAGGTCCATGACGTTGTCGGGCACGAGGGCGGGGTCGATTTCACGGATGGCGCTGCGAAGGGCACCCAGCGCCAGCGCGGGGTCGGCCGACGTGCGCCCCAGCACCGCCAGGTGCTTGCGGGGGGCCTGGTCGAGCGGGAAGTAGATGTCCGGATCCTTGGGCGGCGCCCCGGTGAGGTTGCGGAACCGGACGTTCCCCACGACCCCCACCACCTCCGCCTGGATGCCCTGGCCCAGGTTGAGCTGGCGTCCGAGCGCGCCTCCTCGCGGCCACATCCTCTTCTCCAGGGCCTCGGAGACCACGACGGTGCGCTGCGCGCCGGCGATGTCCGAGGAGGAGAAGAAGCGTCCCCGCTTCAGGGGCACCCGCAGGGCGGAGAAGAAGCTGGGGTTCACGGAGTGGCGGTAGGTCCGGATGCGCTCCTCGACGCTGCCCTCCGCTTCCGGGGTGACGCCCACGAGCCCCGCGTTGGAGCTGGAGCCCAGCGGCACGTCCGAGGCGAGGCTGATGGTCTGGAACAGCGAGAGCGCGTCCAGACGCTCCTGCAGGCGCTTCTGGAAGCTGGCCAGCGCGTCGGGGGGATAGCGCTCCGCGGGCAGCTCCACCGTGAGCGTCAGGACGCCGTCGGGCACGAAGCCCGCGTCCACGGCGTTGAGCCGCTGAAAGCTGCGTGCCATCAGCCCCGCGCCCACCAGCAACACCACCGCGAGCGCCACGTTGGTGGCGACGAGGATGGCCCGCACCCGGCCCCGGCCCGCGGCGCTCTGCGCCGCCCGTTCCTTGAGCGCGATGAGCAGGGAGGGCTGCGACAGCTTCAGGGCGGGCATCAGCGCCACCAGCACCCCCGCCCCCAGCGTGCACCCCAGGTTGAAGAGGATGACGGGGGCATCCAGGCCGAACTGGAGCCGGGCGGAGAACTCCTCGGGGATGAGCAGCCGCAGCAGGTCGATGAGCCAGACGGACAGCAGCAGTCCGAGGGCCCCTCCCAGCAACGACAAGAGGAGGCTTTCGGCCATCACCTGCTGGATGAGCCGGGTGCGGCTGGCACCCAGGGCCACCCGCACCGCCATCTCCTTCTGGCGCATCACCGCCCGTGCCAGCAGCAGGTTCGCGACGTTCACGCACACGGACAGCAGCACGAAGCCCACCGCCCCCCAGAGCATCAGGAGGGCCGGCCGCAACGAGCCGAAGACCGCCTCGTGCGCCGGCGTGAGCCGGGCGCCGCGCTGGGCGTTGGTGTTGGGGTACGTCTCCGCGAGCCGGGCCGCGATGGCGTCCAGCTCCTCCTGGGCCCCCTTCAGGGTCGCGCCCGGGGCCAGCCGGGCCACGGCCGAGTGCCAGCGCTCGCCGCGCTCCTCGAGCACCGCCGCCGGCTGGTCGAGGGAGACCATCATCAGGGGGACCCAGAGCTGCGCCCGTGACTCCCACCCGCCGAAGCCCTCCGGCATCACGCCCACGATGGTGAAGGAGCGCCCGTTGAGCACGAGCGGACGCCCCAGCACGTCGCGCGCTCCGTTCAGCTTCCGCTTCCACAGCCGGTGGGAGACCACGGCCACGGCGTGCGCGTCAGGGGTCGCGTTCTCCTCGGGCTGGAAGGTCCGGCCCAGCAGCGGTGTCGTGCCCAGGGCCTCGAAATAGCCATCGCTGACCAGCTCCGCCTCCACCCGCTCCGGCTCACCCTGACTGCCCAGGGTGAGGGTCGTCCTCGCGAAGGCTCCCATCGCCCCGAACGCGCGCGCCTGGGATTTCCAGTCGCGGAAGTCAGGGTGGGAGAAGGGGCGCGGCTCCACGTCGCCGTTGCGCCGCAGGGTCTCCGAGAGGAGCACCAGCCGTTCGGACTCCGCGAAGGGCAGGGGACTCAGCAGCGCCGCGTGCACCACGCTGAAGAGCGCGGAGTTCGCTCCGATTCCCAATGCCAGCAGCAGCAGGATGACCGCGGTGAAGCCGCGCTGCTTGATGAGCAGCCGCACGGCGAAGCGCAGGTCGGACACGAGGTGGGACACGGGGAGCCTTCCGGTCGAGATGAAAGGGAATGGAGGAAAGCCAGAAGCATGCCAGGACGTCGCCACACGCAGGCCGGGTCGTTCTGCGCCTTCCAATCCCAGGAGTGGAACGGCCCCGTCCCAGAAATGGGAGACAGGCTTTCTTCTCCGAAAGACCCCCGCTTGTGTTGGAAACTGGGATTGGTGCGGTATACCATGAAAAAGTTGTTCTTCCGTTAAGTCGGTCCGGTCGGTGTCGGTGCGTGTCTCGTTGATGTGATGACAGGCCTCCATGTGGGTGGGGAGCCAGGAGCCACACCATGGAGGGCAAGCCGTCGATATTCCGCAAGGAGGCGCTGGACTACTACCAGCTGCACCGGCGGCATGAAGGGGACGTGCTTCGGGTGGCGCCCCGCTGGACCCGCTGGTCCTATCCGCTGCTGATGGCGCTGGTGGCGGTGGTGCTTGTCTTCTGCTCGCTCGGCTCCGTGTCGGAGTACGCGGCGGGGCCCGCGCTCATCCGGGTGGAGCGGCGCGTGCGACTGACCGCCCCCGAGACGTCGGTGGTGACGTCCGTCGCCGTGCGGCCCGGTCAGCACGTGACGCCGGGGCAGGTCCTGATGAGCCTCCAACCCGAAGCGGAGCTGCGGGAGCTCACCCGCCTCCAGCGTGAGGTGGACCTCCAGCGGCTCCGGGCCCTGGAGACTCCCCTGGACTGGGCCGCCCGCCAGACGCTGCGGCGGGCCCATGACGCACTGGACACGGCGCTGGCCCACGCCGAGGCGCGGGTGGTTCGCGCCCCCGTGGCGGGCGTGGTGGCCCCCTCGCTGGGCTCTGTCGGGCAGGTGGTCGCCGCGGACAGCCCCATCGCCTCGCTGGTGGAGGAGGACGCCCAGGCCCGGCTCCTGGCGTTCCTGCCCGCGCACTACCGCCCCCTGCTGCGGCCCGGGCTGCACCTGCGGGTGACCCTGCAGGGCTTCCACCATGAGGTCCAGGAGGTCGCCATCGAGTCCGTGGACGACGAGGTGCTGGGCCCCGAGGAACTCCAGCGCCTGCTGGGCGCGGGGGCGGCCCCGGAGCCCCGGCTCATCGTGCGCGCGCGGCTGCCGTCGCGCACGTTCAACGACAGGGGCCACGCGCGGGAATATGTGGATGGCATGCCCGCGAGCGTGAAGGCCGCCGTGCGCTCCGAGCCCATCCTCCTCACGCTCGTTCCGGGCCTCAAGGGACTGCTTCCTCATGACGGCTGAATGGAAATCCTTCCGCCCCTGGGCTGAGCGCTTCAAGGCCGTGGGCTGGCCGCGACGCTCCCGCCGCCTGACCGAGGTCCGACAGCTGTCGGTGACGGATTGTGGCGCCGCGTGTCTGACGATGGTGCTTGCCTACCACGGCCGGGAGATGACCCTGGACGCGGTGCGGGACCTGATGGGGGTCGGGCGCGACGGCATCACCGCGCGCACGCTGCTGGACACGGGGCGAAGGCTGGGGATGCGGGGACGGGCCCTGTCGCTCGACCTGGACGGGCTCCCCCATCTGCCCACGGGCGCCATCCTTCACTGGGACTTCAATCACTACGTCGTCTTCGAGAAGCTGTTGGGCAACCGCGTCCTGTTGATGGATCCAGGCCGGGGCCGCCGTACCCTGACGATGGAGGCCTTCCGGCTGCACTTCACCGGGGTCGTCCTCCTCTTCGAGCCCGCGGATGACTTCCAGCAGGCCACGGCGGAGCGTGGGGGCACGTTCCGCTACCTGCGCTCCTTCGTGCGCGACGCGGACTCGCTGGGGCGGATCGTCATGCTGTCGGCGGCGCTGCAGCTCTTCGCGCTCGGCCTCCCGCTGCTGACGGGCATGGTGGTCGACCAGGTCGTCCCGCGAGGCGACACCGAGCTGCTGGGGCTGTTGTCCCTGGCGTTGGCCACCATGGTCGGCTTCCACCTGATGTCCACCCTCATCCGCGGACACCTCCTGCTGGAGCTGCGCACGCGGCTGGACATGCGGATGACCCTGGGCTTCCTCGATCATCTGGTGGACCTGGCCTACTCGTTCTTCCAGGTCCGTCCCGCGGGCGACCTGATGATGCGGATGAACACCCAGGTGAAGGCGCGCGAAATCCTCTCCTCGTCGGCCATCTCCACGCTGCTGGATGGGACCATGGTCCTGCTCTACTTCGCGGCGCTGTTCACCGTCAGCGGGCGGATGGGGCTGGCCGTGCTGGGACTGGGATTGGCCCAGGTGCTCGTCTTCCTGGTGACGAAGGGGCGGCGGCGCAGCCTGCTGGCGGAGAGCATGGAGCTGGAGTCCAAGAGCCAGAGCCATCAGATCTCCATGCTCACCGGGATGCAGACGCTCAAGGCGTTCGGCGCGGAGCGGCGCGCGGTGGAGAGCTATTCGCACCTCTTCGTCGACGTGCTCAATTCCTCCCTGGCCTGGGGCCGGTTGACGCTGTGGGTGGATGGCCTGTCCAGCACGCTGCGGCTGGCTTCACCCCTGGTCCTGTTGAGCCTGGGCGCCTCCCTGGTCCTGCAGGGACGGCTGACGCTCGGGGAGATGTTGAGCCTCAATGCCCTGACGGCTTCGCTGCTCGTCCCCCTGTCCAACCTCATCGTCACGGCGGGCCAGTTCCAACTGCTGGGCGGCTACCTGTCGCGCATCAATGACGTGCTGGAGACGCCTCCCGAACAGCCCCGGGACCGCGTGGGGAGGACCCTGACCCTCCAGGGCGCCATCGAGCTGGAGCAGGTCTCCTTCCGCTACAGCCTCACCTCTCCCTGGGTGGCGCAGAACATCACCCTGCGGATCTCCCCGGGTCAGATGGTGGCCATCGTGGGTCGCTCCGGAGCCGGGAAGACGACCCTGGCCAACCTCCTCCTGGGGCTCTACCTGCCCACGTCCGGACACATCCTCTATGACGGGGCGGACCTGCGCGAACTGGACCTGCGCGCGCTGCGCAGCCAGATGGGCATCGTGTTGCAGGAGCCGGCGTTCTTCACCTTCTCCCTGCGGGACAACATCACCCTGAGCGCGCCGGAGCTCCCCATGGAGCGGGTGACGGAGGCGTGCCGGCTGGCGCACATCCACGACGACATCCTGGCCATGCCCATGCAGTACAGCACCCTGATGGTCGACCGGGGCCTGTCCCTGTCCGGAGGACAGCGGCAGCGGCTTGCCCTGGCGCGCGCGCTGGTGCACCGCCCGGCGGTCCTGCTGCTGGACGAAGCCACCAGCGCCCTGGATGCCATCACGGAGAGCCGGGTCCAGGATGCCCTCACGTCCCTGCGGTGTACGCGAATCGTCATTGCCCACCGGCTGAGCACCGTCCGCCGTGCGGACCTCATCGTGGTCATGGATGAGGGGCGCCTGGTGGAGCAGGGCCGCCATGAGGAACTGCTGGCGCGCGGCGGTGTGTATGCCCAACTCGTCCAATCCCAGTTGGAGCAGAAGCCGCTCGTGGCCCGCGCGGGTTGAGGCCTGACGCAGCCTCGCTCCGCCGTCAGGAAAGGGCTGTCAGGACTGGAAGGTCATTATTTGATGAGCAGCTGTTGACGCGGAGTGAATCAAACGTGTAAAAATTGATAGAACGAATTAACTGGCTTTGTTGGTGGAAAAATCCAATGACACTTGCCTCGTTCTGGCCCACTGCGGAGGAGCGGTCCTTCTTTGAACGGGAGGGATATCTGGTGGTCCCGGATGCGCTCTCTCCGGCCCAGGTCCAGCGGTTGGTGGATGTGATTGACCGTTGTGGGCGGGAGGACGGCGCGCAGCCGGGGCGGTTCTACAACCAGGTGGACATCCTGGGGCGTGACGACGCCTTCGTGGAGCTGGTCGACAACCCGGCGGTGTTGGGACGCATCTGCGGGTTGCTGGGGTGGAACATCTGGGTGAACCACGTCCACTTCAACCTGCGTCCGCCGGATGCCAGTTCAGAGAACTACCGGTATGGCTGGCATGTGGACGGAGGTGTCTTCAGCACCGACCTGCAATACCAGGCGCCGATGACAGCCATCAAGGTGGGCTTCTACCTCACGGACCTGTCGGAGCCTGACCGGGGCCAGACGCACATCTTCCCGCGCTCCCATATGTCTGAGCGCAACTGGCAGGACGACTTCAAGCGCTTCACCCCGCCCACGGAGAAGGCGGTCCCCTTGTGCGTGAGGCCCGGGTCGGCGGTCCTGTTCCAGCAGCGGACCCTGCACAGCCACGGCAGCCCGAACCTTTCACAGCTCACGCGCAAGACCATCTTCATGCAGTGGGCCTACCGCTGGCTGTTCCCGGTCGACACGATGACCCTCCATGACCTGGGACAGCGGGTGGAGGATCCCATCCGCAGGCAGATGCTGGGGTTGGACCCGGCCCGGCCCAAGGGCAAGCTTTCGGGCCGCTACTACCCCGTCGCCACGGATATCCCCCTCAAGAACAGACTCATCCAGGATGTCGGCATCCAGAAGTTGTGTGAGCTAGGGCCGGCGGCCACCCGCCACCTGACCCAGTTCCTCGACTTCGAGCTGTAGCACCGCAGCAAGCGCAGTCGCAGTGCGAAGCAAGCCGTACCCTGTCGTCCTGGGTTGGAGCTCTTTGCACGTGTGCTCAAACACAGGGCGGCAGTCAACCCCCGTCAACCCCAGAGGAAAACACCATGAGCAACGTCAAGACCATCATCCAGAACATGTCGACCGACACCCGCGCCAAGGCGGAGAACTTCGCCCGCGCCAAGGGCCTCTCCCTCGAGGAGGCGGTCTCCGCGCAGCTGTCCGTGGAGCTGACCGAGAGCGACCTGGCCGCGGTCTCCGGCGGCATCGGCGCGGGCATCGCCATCGAAGAGGACAAGGAAGAGACCGCCGCCTGAGCAGTCTGTCTTGAGGCGCCCGAGCGTGCTGTCAGGAGGGTCTTGAACAGACTCTTCCGCGGGAGCGCGCCGAAGCGCTGAGCTGGATGGGCCCGGTCCGTTTCGCGGACGGACCGGGCTTTTCATGCACCCGTCAACAACCCTGGTCTTCATGGCACTGGTCGCCATGCCTTGTCACGCCCGGAGGGGGCTCATCCCCGCTGGTGCGGCCCACCCTGGGAGCAGCCGTGAAGATGCCCGACCTTTCAAAGCTGGAGTTCATCCTCCATCCCATGCCCGTGGAGGTCTTCCTCACGGAGTACTGGGAGAAGAAGGTCCTCCACCTGCGCAGGAACACGCCGGACTACTACCGACACCTGTTCAGCCTGGGGGACCTGGACTCCTTCCTGGGTCATTCGTTGACGAATGACGAGGTGCGGCTGGCCCGCTCCGGCTCCGTGGTCGCCCCCCGGGTCGAGGGTGAGAAGAAGACCACGCTCTACCAGTTCTATGAGGCCTACCGTTCGGGCTACACCCCGGTCGTGCGCAACCTGCACCTGTGCTGGGAGCCCATCGCGGAGATCGCGAACGCGCTGGCATTGGCCTTCGGGTGCTACATCAGCACGCACCTGTATCCGACGCCGGAGGATTCCCAGGGCTTCAGCGCCCACTGGGACGACCATGACATCTTCGCGCTCCAGCTCGAGGGGGCGAAGGAATGGCGCCTGTATGATTCGGGGCCCGAGCTCCCGCGCTACAGCCAGGAGCGCAATGACTATGCGCGCCAGCGGGGGCCCACGGACAACCCCTGGCAGATCATCAACCTGGAGGCCGGGGACCTGCTGTACTTCCCCAAGGGCGTCGTCCACGAGCCGAGGGCCCGCACGCTCTCCTCGCTGCACCTGACGTATGGCCTGTATCCGGAGACCTGGGAGTCGCTGGTCACCGAGTCGCTTCACGAGCTCGCGGAGCGGGAGCCCCGGCTCCAGGAGAGCCTTCCGTTCGGCTTCGCGACGGGCAGCGCCGCGAGCGCGGAGATCCCAGCGCGCGCGGCGGCGCTGGCGGAGTGGGTGGCGACGGACGCGCGCTTCGAACCGGCGTGGAACCGGCTGGCGGCGAAGGTCCTGGACAAGACGGCCCCCTTCGCGGACGGCCACTTCGCCCGCCTGGGGCAGGCCACGCGCCTCCACGCGCAGAGCGCGCTGACCCGGCGGCGGGGCACGGTGGGCGTGGTGGTGCCCTCGGACGAGGGCGCCGTGCTGCACTACCCCGGCGGGACCTACCGCGCGCCAGCGGGGCTCGTGGCCGCGCTGCGGTTCGTCGCCGAGCACGAGTCGTTCCGCGTCCTGGAGGTGCCGGGGACGGCGGACGACCCGGAGCGGCTGCGCCTGTGCCGTGAACTCATCCAGGTGGGCTTCCTGCGAGAGGCCGGCTCGCCGGACCCCCGCTGACGGTCGTCATTCCTCTGCCCCCCGGAAGAGCACCCATGCGCCACTGCGAAGACCTCCAGGCCGTCATCACTCCCATGCCCGTGGAGCAGTTCGTCACGGACTGCTGGGAGCAACAGTCCGTTTTCATCCCCCGAGCCAACGCCGCCCTCTTCGAGCCGTTGTTCCGGTTGGAGGACCTGGACCGCCTCATCAACCTGTCGTTCACGAACTACAGCCTCTTCACGTTTGAAGGACGGCGGGTCATCACCCCCCGCTTGAGGCGACCGAACAAGACGTCGATCCACGAGTTCTACCAGGAGTTCTCCGCGGGCCATTCCCTCGCCGTGCGCGAGATGCAGGTGCGCTGGAAGCCCATCGCGAAGCTGGTCAGCACCCTGTCGCGGCAGTCCGGGTTCAACTTCGTCGCGGACGTGGTGGCGGCGCCCGCGCGCTCACGCAACGTGGGGCTGTTCGCGGGGAGCCGCAGCGTGTTCATCCTCCAGCTGTCCGGCACGTCCACCTGGGAGCTGCCGCCGGGCCTCTTCCGTCCCTTCGCGGCGGGCGCGGCGGCCGGAGCGCGGGAGGGCCGGCTCTCCGTGTCCGCGGGAGACACGCTGTACCTGCCCTACGGGAATGCTCCCGAGGGTGCATCGCTCAAGGCGGCCCTGCCGCTGGTGGAGGTGGGGCCGGAGGCCCCGTCGCTGTACCTGGTGCTGAGCGTCCAGCGGGTGACGTGGGCCGACCTCCTGGAGCGCAACGTGGAGCACGCCAGCGCCCGGAACCTGGAGCTGCGGCGGGCGCTGGGCTTTGGCGCCCCCTTGCGCCTGTTCGGCGCGTCGCAGACGCAGGCGCGCTTTCGCGAGCTGCTGGGCAAGGCCTTCGAGGCGCCGGACTGGAAGGCCTCGAGCCACGCGCTGGCGTGCGAACACCAGCGCCGGCTGCCCCACCTGCCCGATGGTCACTTCGCCCAGCTGCGCAACGTGGACCGCGTGACGCTGGACTCGGTGGTGGCCCGCAGGCCCGGCGTGGAGGCGCGCGTCCAGCTCTTCGATCGCATCGTGGAGCTGCTCATCCCCGGTTCCTTCTATCAGGGCCCGGAGAAGCTCTTCCTCGCGCTCGACTTCATCAGTGAGACGCGGCAGTTCCAGGTCCGGGACATTCCCGGCTGGTACACCGACGCGGAGCGGGTGCTGCTGGTCAAACAGTTCATGTCCATGGGCGTCCTGACCTTCGCCCATCCCCAGGAGGCCGCCGGCGAAGCACGCCCGGCCTGACCCGACCCATGAATGACACCGGCCTCTACCACGAGCACAGCCGCGACCTCATCCGGCTGTGGAACAAGGCAGTCGTCTCCATCTGGGGCAAGGAGGGGCAGGCGGAGTGGTACGAGTATTCGATGCGCCGGATGCTCGTCTATGGCGCGCTGCTGCGGCAGTGCCAGGTCCAGCCTGAAGGCATCCTCTACATCGGGGCGCACTCCGGCTCGTTGCTCTGGGTCTGGCTGTTGCTTGGCTTCCGCAACGTCCTGATGGTGGAGCCGCAGCCGGACGTCTTCCAGGGGCTGGAGCGCAATGCCCGGGTGTCCAGCGCGCTGAGCCTTGCCTATGACGAGTTCCTGGGCAGCCCGACACCGACGCAGATCCAGGTCGCGCAATGCGCCATCGATGACCACGACGGCGAGGAGGACCTCTTCGTGCTGTCGTCGAGCGGGCTGTCCTCACTCCAGAAGCCCATGGAGGCGGCGCTCGACCAGTGGAAGGCGGAGGAGCAGGTGTCGGGCGTGGACCGCTTGAAGGTCCCGGTCCGGACGCTCGACAGCCTGCTCCAGGAGATGACCGACGCAGGCGGGAGCGGCCGGTACAACGTGCTGTACATGAACATCCAGGGCGCGGAGCTGAAGGCGCTCCGGGGTGCGTCGCGGACGCTCCGGACCCTGGACTTCATCTACCTGGAGAAGAACTTCGAGGTCCGCTACGAGGGGACGCCGGAGTCGGAGGAACTCGACGCCTTCCTGCGGGAGCACGGCTTCGAGGCCCACTGGGGCATGAAGCAGACCTCGCTGGGAAACGGCTACACGGCCTACGCCCGCAAGCCCCGCTGAGCGGCCGCGTCGGTGCCCGGTGCCGGTGCCCACCTGGGGGTGGGCACCGACGGTCCCGCGGGCTACCGCGAGGCCGTCTTCTGCCCCGGGCCCTGGAGCAGGATGCGGCGTCCGAAGGCCCGGTCCACGCGGCCCAGGAACTCACGGAACTGCGGGTACTCGTCCGCCTTGATGCGGGCGACGGAGAGGGCGACCTCGCCGTCGGCGACGAGGGTGCCGTCCTCCACGCGGTAGGAGAGCTTCACGCGGCCGAAGGGCGTCGTCTCCTCCACCGCCTGGGGCATCTCCGCCACGGTGTAGCCGCCGGGCAGCGTGTAGCGCAGCTTGAAGGTGTTCACCCACGGGCTCTGCATCACCAGGTCGAAGCGGCGCTCGGCGAGCGACGCGTACGCCTGCTGGTAGGTGCGCCCGGTGCCGAAGGGCAGGAAGCGCAGGCTGCCGCCGGGGAGCACCTCCGCGTAGCGCGGGATGCCCATCTTGAAGTCCAGCGCCACGTCGTCATCCAGGCGGGTGGTGTCGCTGAGCTTCACCTCGCGCACGGTGAGGCCGGGGAAGCTCTGCGCCCACGCGCGCTCGAAGGTGGACTTGCGCGTGGACTCCGGGCGGTAGGCGCGGCGGTAGTCCGGCGCGGACTGGCCGGACACGCTGCTCTGGCCCTTCACCTCCGCGCCGCCGTCGGGCCGCAGGGACACGTCCATGGCCAGCGTGGTGGTGTTGTCCTGCGCCTTCGCCTCCGGCGTGGTGAGGAAGTTGCTGGTGCCGTTGGGGTCCACCACCAGCACGTTGGCGACGCGGTCCGCGCTGGGCAGCTCCTTGGCGCCGTGGAACTCCGCGGTGCCGTCCAGGTACAGGTCGAACTTGGGCACGTACGCGATGGCGTGGTTGAAGGCCGCCAGCGACGCGGGCTCCGCGTCCAGCGAGCCCAGGTTGCGCATGCGCAGCAGCACCAGCCGGCTGTCCACGCCCGCCACCTTCAGCATGGAGTAGATGAGGCTCGCCTTGTCCTTGCAGTCACCGAAGCGGCGCGCCAGCACGCGGTCCACGCGGTAGGGCTTGAAGCCGTGGATGCCGAACTCCAGCGCCACGTAGCGGGTGTTGGTGACGACGAAGGAGTAGATGGCGCGCACGACGGCCAGCTCGTTCTTGCGGTCCACGCCCTGGAGCACCTGCTCCACCGTGGCCTTCAGCTCCGCGTTGGGCTGGAGCTGGTCGCGCACGAGGCCCCACCAGTAGTGGCCCACCTGGTCCCACGTCTTGTACGTGGAGATGTGCAGGTTCTGCGCGACCTCCGCCCAGCCCGGCATGCCCGGCTCCGGCACCACCTTGGAGACGTGCTTCGCGCCGAAGCGGTACAGCGTGCGGGTGTTGTCCTCCAGCGGCGACTGCTGCTGCTCCACGCCCGCAAGGCGGCTCTTGTTCCAGTACAGCGGCCGCTCCTTGGGCATGTCCACGATGTACTGGAAGCGCACCTTCGGGTAGACGCCCTGCACGCTCTCCACGTCGCCCCAGTAGTCCGACAGCAGGTTGTCCTGCGCGGTGTCGTCCAGGCGGTAGGTCAGCTCCAGCGTGTCCCCCACCGCGAGCGACGGGAACGACAGCACGCGCATGCGCGCGTCGTAGTACATGCCCGTCCACGGCTCGTTCATGTTGCGCTCGGCGTCGCCGTAGCTCTCCACCACGGAGCCGTCCGGCTTCGTCACGCGGGCCTTGAGCACGCGCACTTCCTGGCGGTCCGGCGAATAGCTGACGGGGAGGTTGCGGAACGCGTCCACGCCGCGCGTGTTGAGGACCTTCACCACCATCTGCTGCATGCGGCTGGACAGGCCGCTCTTCTGCACGCGCACGTAGGTGCTGTCCACGAGGTAGACGGCGTCCTCGTGCACGTAGCCTTCGGCCTCCTTGGTCAGGGGCTTCGCGTCCACCAGGTACTGCGTGCCCGCGCTCTCCGTCTCACCCTTGAGCGTGCGCAGGGCCTCCTTGAGGCCGGGGTTCTGCGGGCGCAGCACCAGCGAGCGCTCGAAGGCGGCCAGCGCCGGCTCGCGCTGACCCGCGGCGAGCAGCGCGCGGCCCTCGCGCTCGTAGACCTCCGGCTCGTCGGGGGACAGGGCCTTGGCCTCGGTGAAGAGCGCTGCCGCTTCTTCCGCGGCGCCGTTGGAGGCCTTGAGCTCCGCCAGCCGCACGCGCGAGCCGTTGTCGAAGGGGTTCAGGTCGGTGAGCTTCGCGTACTCGCGCTCGGCGGCGTCCACCTTGCCCGCGTCCGCGAGCTGCGAAGCCAACTGCCGGCGGGTGTTGGTGTCATCGAAGCGCAGCGCCAGCACCACGCGCATGCGGTCCATGGCCTCCTGGTTGCGGCCCATCTGCCGGGACGCCGCCGCCGCCACGCGCACCACGCGGGGGACACGGGGCTGCTGCCGGAAGGTCTCCTCCACCAGCGCATTCGCGCGGGCGCGCTCGCCCAGGGCCTCGGCGGCGCGGGCCATCAGCAGTCGCGCGCCCGGCTCGTTGCGGCCGTCATCCTTCTCCAGCAGCGGGGCCAGCAGCGGCTGCACGCGCTCCGGGTGGCCGCGGTCCATCTCGTGGTCCGACAGCGCCAGCCGCGCCGGGGCGAACGTCGGATCCGCCTTCACGGCCGCCTCCAGGAAGCGGCGGCGCTCGTTCAAATCATCCGTCTGGGTGTTGGCGGCCAGCAGCTGGAGGCGCGCGTCGTTGGGGGCGGCCTCGGCGGCGGCGGCGGCCTCCGCGCTGGCGGTGTGCTCGCGCTCGTCATAGGCGCGGAAGAAGGCGAGCACCTGCGCGTAGTCGCCGCGCAGGGCCGCGTCGTCCGGGTTCTTCTCCACCAGCGCGCGCAGCGAGGAGGTGAGCGTGGGCAGCACCTGCGGCGCGGGGGCCGGCACGCGCTCCAGCGCGGGGGCCTTGGCGGGCAGCGTGGCGCGGGCGGACGCCGTCTCCGAGCGCAGGTAGAAGCCCAGCGGGCCGGACTCCTGGCACACCTTCACGAGGACGCGGTTGAGGCCCTTCTTGAGCTTCACCGACACGCGGGTCTGGTCGGGGCGGGGCAGGTTGTAGCGATCCTCCTTGGAGGCCAGCTGCCCGTTCACCCACAGGCGGTAGCCGCCGGAGGTGCCCAGGCCCAGCGCGACGCGCGTGTCCTGCGGGACCTCCAGCCACGTGAGCGCGTACGCCACGGCCTCCTTGTTGGGGCGCACGGCGGTGGCCAGGTCCACATAGCCGTCCGCGGACGTGACGGACAGCTTGCGCCAGGTGGCCTCGTGGCCCTTGGCACCGGGGTAGCGCGCCGTCAGGTCCAACGCGGCGGTCTCCGGACCGAAGTCGGTGTCGCAGCCGGCCTTGCCCTCGTTCTCGAAGCCGCCGACGACGTAGTAGTCGTTGACGAAGCCCAGCCACTGGCGGACTTCATTGGCGCGCACCATGCGGCCCCGGGAGCGCTCCGCGTCCATCAGGAGGATTTGGGCGGTGGTGCGCGTGTTCACGTCGGACGTGCGGCGCGAAGCAATCTGCTGGTAGGTGCTCACCAGCGGGGTGAGGTCCTCCACGTCGTCCACCAGCGCGTGCATCCGCAGAAGGGCGGCACCCCCGCGTGGGGAGCCAGCGGCCTTCTGGGCCTCGGCCGCGTACTCGCGGGCCCGGTCGTCCGCGTTCGGCTTCGCGAGCGCCAGCACGGGGCAGGTGAGCACGAAGACTGCGGCCAGCGATGTGAAACGCGACATCCGTTCTCCTCGGTAGAGCAGCGGCGCCAGCAGCGACGCCGGGACAGCAGGGGGCGACGACGCCGTTGAACAGGCGGACCCGTCGCGGCCTTCCCCTGCATGTGGCCCCGGACGGCGAGCAGGCAACCCAATCCACCTCCAGTCTATGTCGGACCGGTGTGGGGCGGGGTGGGCCCGTGGAGGCAGGGAGTCGAAAATGCACAGGGCCGGCACGGGCGCTGATGCCCGTGCCGGCCCTGATGTGTGCAGCGGGTGCCGCCCGGCCGTCAGTGCAGCTTGGAGTACAGGGCGTTGACGAGGGTGCCGTCGTCGCCGCTCAGCTCCCAGAACATCGCGCCGCCCAGGCCGTTGGACAGGATATAGTCCGACTTGGCGTTGAGGCTCTGCGCGTCGTCGTAGGCCACCCAGACCTTGGTGGTCGGGCTGTAGACGTAGGCCTGCTTGCTCTCCGGGTGGAAGAACTTCGTGTAGCCGGAGCCCGCGCGCTCGTAGTTGGCCTTCAGGTCCTTGAAGTCGAACACGCCGGTGAGGCCCGACTGGCCGTCATCCCAGGTGCCCTTGGTGGGGACGCCGCTCTGGAACAGACCGTTGTTCACGTTGGGCACGTTGCCCCAACCTCGGCCGTAGAACGGAACGCCCAATACAATCTTGGAGGCGGGCACGCCCAGCTGGAGCATCTTCGCGATGGAGCCGTCGGTGTAGAAGCCGTCGTTGGCGCCCGGGTCGCCCGTCACGCGGTTGAGCGCGGAGTGGAAGTTGACCGTGCTCTCGAAGGCGCCGTGGTAGTCGTAGGACATCACGTTGATCCAATCGAGGATGTTGGCCAGCTTCACCGTCTCCTGCTTGTTGGCGAGCAGGTCCGGCGACGCGCCCGACGCGATGGTGAGCAGGTAGGGCTGGCCCGTCTGCGCCGTCACGGCGGCCAGCTGGGTGCGGAACTCCTGCATGAGCAGGGTGTAGTTCACCTTGTCCGCGGGGCTGCTGATGTTGTCCGGCAGGCCGCCGCCGGTGGGGTACTCCCAGTCCACGTCGATGCCGTCGAACACGCCCACGCCGTTGGCCGGGGTGACGCCGGGGAACTGGCCCTTCACGTACAGGTCCACGCAGGACTTCACGAACGCGGCGCGCGACGCGGACGACGCGGCCACCTGGGAGAAGTACTTGGACCAGGACCAGCCGCCAATGGAGATGAGCAGCTTCAGCTGGGGGTTCGTCTTCTTCAGCTCCTTGAAGGCGCGGAAGTTGCCACGCAGCGCGCCCGCGTCCCACTCACCCGGGAAGCCGAAGCCCTTGTCGATGTCCGCGAACGCATCCCCGAGCACGCACTTGCCGTCCGGCGTGATGTTGGAGAAGGCGTAGTTGATGTGCGTGAGCTTCGACGCCGGCACGTTGGACACCTGGTAGTTGCGTCCGTAGATGCCCCACGCGGTGAAGTAACCGACGATGCGCTTGTTGCCCACGGGCGGCTGGCCGGGCAGCTCCACGACGACGCTGACCGTCTTCGTGCCCACGTTGCCCGCGAGGTCGTACGCCTTCACGGTGTACGTGTACGTGCCGTTCTGCGCGGACGTGGCGAACGCGCGCGAGTACGACGACGCGGTGGCGACGAGCGTGCCGTTCTCCAAAATCTCCGTCTTCGTCACGCCCACGTTGTCGGTGGCGCTGGAGGAGATGGTGATGGAACCGGCGGCGGTGAGGCGCGACGTGCTGGCGCTGGCGGTGACGACGGGGGGCTGGGTGTCGCCGCTGCCCGGAATGGCCACGGTGACGCTGACCGTCTTCGTGCCCACGTTGCCGGCGGCGTCATACGCCTTCACGGTGTACGTGTACGTGCCGTTCTGCGCGGACGTGGCGAACGCGCGCGAGTACGACGACGCGGTGGCGACGAGCGTGCCGTTCTCCAAAATCTCCAGCTTCGTCACGCCCACGTTGTCGGTGGCGCTCGCGGAGATGGTGACGGAGCCGGCGGCGGTGATGTTGGACGCGCTGGCGGACGCGGAGGCGACGGGGGCCTGCGTGTCACCGCCGCCCGTCGCGGGGCCGACGTCGAGCCACAGTGAGGCCACGGCCGAGGGCGTCCAGTCCGACTGGGACGTGTGCGGCTGACGGCACTCATAGATGCGGCCTTCATAGGAGACGCGCGTGCCCACCGAATAGGCGACGCCCACGGCCCACGCGGCCTCCAGCGGCGCCTTCATCACGCTGCCCGGGCCCTCGGCCTCGGGCGTGAAGAGTTCCTGGCCACATCCGGTGACGGTCAGCGCGGACGCGACCAGGCCCATGATCCACTTGCTACGCAGCATTCGTGTTCTCCTCGCCTGCGGTACACGCGGAAGGAGTCACGACCCGATTATTCAGGGTTAATCGCGGAGTTATTTTTCCGGGCTTCGCGCCTGTCCGCCGACCCAGGTGGTGTGGACGGAAAGGTCTTCCTTCAACAGCACCAGGTCCGCGCGATGGCCCGGGGCGATGCGTCCCCTGTGTCCGTGCACGCCCAGGAAGGTCGCGGGATGGAGCGACGCCAGGCGCAGCGCTTCCTCCAACGGGACACCGAGCGAGTGGACGCAGTGACGCACGGCCGAAGTGAGATCGATGTCCGCGCCCGCGAGCGTGCCGTCCTCCGTCTCCAGGCGTTTGTTGCGGCGCAGGATGGTGCGGCCCTGGAGCGTGAAGGACGTGACGGAGGTGCCCACGGGCGGCATCGCGTCCGTGACGAGGAAGACCTTGCCGGGAGGTTTGACCTTGAGCACGAGCCGCAGGTTGTCCGCGTGCACGTGCACGCCGTCCGCGATGACGCCGCACCACGCATCGTCGTGGGTGAGCGCGGCGACGATGGGGCCGGGCTGACGGTTCATCACCGGGGGCATCGCGTTGAACAGGTGGGTGAAGCCGCGCACGCCGGCCTGGAGCGCCTGGGTGGTGCGCTCGCTGGTGGCGGCGGTGTGGCCCGCGCTGAGCACCACGCCGGACGCGGCGAGGCGACGCAGGGTGGCGTCGTCCACGCACTCCGGCGCGAGCGTCATCAACACGCGTCCCCCGTGCGCGGCGAAGCGGCGAGGCAGGGCGGTGAGGTAGTCGAGGTCGCTCGGGGCGGGGGCGCGGATGAAGCCTGGTGCGTGGACGCCAGCGCGCTCGCGGCTGATGAAGGGGCCTTCCAGGTGGATGCCGAGCACCCCGCTGTCGGGACGCGCGGCGGCGTCGAGCGCGGCCTCGCACGCTTCACGCATGCGCGTGGGGTCGTCGGTGATGAAGGTGGGCAGCAGGCCCGTGGTGCCGGTGCGGCGCATGGCGGAGGCGATGGCGAGCGCGGCCTCCTGGGTGGGCGTGTCGTTGAAGAGCACGCCGCCCGCGCCGTTCACCTGCACGTCGACGAAGCCGGGCGCGAGCAGCGTGTCCCCGGGCAGCGTGCGCACGGTGGCGCCCGTGGGGATTTCAGCGGTGGGGACCACGGCGCGCACGGTGTCGCCTTCAAGGACGACGGCTTGTCCTTCGAGGAGCAGGTCCCCGGTGAAGACCCGCGCGCCGTGGAGGACGACGACCGTGGCGCCTGCCATTACACCGTCTCCGTGACCTTGCGCAGGTGCGCGGGCGCATCCGGATCCAGGCCGCGTGCGGTCGCGAGCTGGTGCACCGCGAAGTAGAAGCTCTGCACCTGGCACAGGGGCGCGAGCACCGGGGGCAGGTTCGGCAGGGTGGGCAGTGGCTGCGCGCCCGGGACGGGCAGGGTGGCGTGGACGGTGGCGCCCAGCTCCACCATGCGCTGTACGACGGAGCGCATGCCCTGCGCGGCGTTGTCCTCCTGGCCCAGCGCGAGCACGGGGAAGCCCGGGCGCACGAGTCCGAGCGGGCCGTGGAGGACCTCGGCGGAGCTGAAGGCCTCCGCGTGCAGGCGGCAGGTCTCCTTGAGCTTGAGGGCCATCTCGAGCGCCGCGCCCAGTCCGCTGCCGCGACCGACGACATAGAGGCTGGAAGCGTCCTTGAGGGAGGCGAGCGCGGGCCACCAGTCGAGCTTGCTCGCGGCCTCCAGCGCGTCCGGCAAGCGCCGGGCGGCGTCGTGCAGCTCGGCGGAGTCCGACCAGTAGGCGACGAGTTGGAGGAAGGCGAGGCCGGAGAGCAGGTAGGACTTGGTGGCGGCGACGCTGTGCTCGGGGCCGGCGGACAGTGGGACGCGCACGTCGCACAGCGCGGACAGGGGCGAGGACTCGTCGTTGATGAAGCCCAGGACGACGGCGCCGCCCGCGCGCGCGGCCTCGGTCATGCGCAGCAGGTCGGGGCTCTGGCCGGACTGGGAGATGGCGATGAAGAGCGAGTCGCGCAGGTCGAGCGAGCGGGTGTTGTAGACGGACGCGACGCTGGGACCCATGGACGCGACGGCGCGGCCCAGCGTGGTTTCGATGAGGTACTTGCCGTAGACGGCCGCATGGTCGGAGCTGCCCCGCGCGCAGGTGACGACGAAGCGGGGCGGGGTCCGGCGAAGGCGGGCACCCAGGTAGGCCAGGGTGTGGCGGCAGAGGTCAAGC
>NZ_RAWD01000145.1:0-23211 GCF_003612065.1 Corallococcus sp. CA047B | reverse complement strand
GGCGCGGAGGGGTGGCGCCCCCAGGTGCGGGGACTGGCGTCCCGGTTCCACTGCCTCTGCCTGGACAACCGGGGGTTCGGGGCCAGCCAGCCGCTCGGTGAGGCGCTGACGTTGGAGCTGATGGCGCAGGACGTGCTCGCGTTGATGGACGCGCAGGGCTGGGCGAGCGCGCACGTGGTGGGGCACTCGCTGGGAGGGCTGGTGGCGCTGTATGTCGCCCGCCGGGCCCGGGAGCGGGTGCGCAGCCTGGCGTTGCTGTGCACGTTCGCGTCGGGCGCGGTGCCGACCCGGCTGACGCCGCGAATGCTCGCGATGGGGCTGCGGACGCGGCTGGGCACGCGGCGCATGCGGCGCCATGCGTTCCTGCGCATGGTGCTGGCCCCTGATGACCTGGCCCAGGTCGACAAGGACGCGCTCGCGGAACAACTGGCGGAGCTGTTCGGGCATGACCTGGCGGATCAACCGCCCGTGGCGATGCGACAGTTCCAGGCCATGCGCCGCGCGGACGCCACCCCGTTCCTCGCCGGGTTCGCGGGACTGCCGACCCTGGTGGTGAGCGCCACGCATGACCCCATCGCGCCGCCTGCCGCCGGACAGGCGTTGGCGGCGGGCATCCCGGGGGCCCGCTTCGTGGAGGTTCCCAATGCCTCCCACAGCATCACCTTGCGCCTGCCGGAGCAGCTCAACGCGCTCCTGCGAGAGCATCTGGACGGCGCGGAGGCCCGCGGTAGGCACGGGGTTTGATCAAGAATGGACACCCTTCGGAGGGGACTCCGCTAGGGCCTCTCCCTGATGCTCCCGGGTCGCAGGCCTCCGTCGGATGCCGGACGGGTGTATGTCTTTGGTGGAAGGCACATTGACTTGCATCGGTTGAACCTCTACTTCGCATCCGCCCGTTCCTGGTGAGCGGGCCTCTGGGGGGTTCAATCATGGTCAAGCAGTCCGCACCCGTCGTCAGTACGGTCGAAGGGCAGCTTCGAGGCATCGCGGAAGAGGGTGTGTTTGCCTTCAAGGGCATTCCCTACGCCCAGCCC
This sequence comes from Corallococcus sp. CA047B, assembly GCF_003612065.1. NCBI lineage: Bacteria > Pseudomonadati > Myxococcota > Myxococcia > Myxococcales > Myxococcaceae > Corallococcus > Corallococcus sp. CA047B. Next base: position 22,177 of record NZ_RAWD01000145.1, on the reverse strand, counting down.
CCCGTGGGGGACCTGCGCTGGCGCGCCCCCAAGGCCGTCACTCCCTGGAAGCACATCCGGGAGGCGACTGTCTTTGGCAATGCCTCCCTCCAGTCGCGCGAGGCCTGCATCGCGGGCGGCGGTGGCGACCCGGGCCCCATGGGCGAGGACTGCCTCTACCTCAACGTCTGGACGCCCCGCGTGGACGCCCAGGCGAAGCTCCCCGTCATCGTGTGGATCCACGGCGGCGCGTTCGTCATCGGCGCGGGAGGCCTGCCCCCGTATGACGGCGTGCCGCTGGCCTCGCGCGACGCCGTGTTCGTCACGCTGAACTACCGCCTGGGCCACCTGGGCTTCTTCGCCCATCCCGCCCTGGAGCAGGAGCGCAAGGAGGGCCCGGCGAACTTCGGCCTGTTGGATCAGCTCGCCGCGCTCCAGTGGGTGAACCGCAACATCGCGCGCTTCGGCGGGGATCCCGGCCGCGTCACCGTGGTGGGCCAGTCCGCCGGCGGCAAGAGCGTGCTGTCGCTGTTCTGCATGGAGGCGGCGCGCCCGTACTTCCACCGGGGCGTGGCGCTCAGCGTGTACGGACTGGACGAAATCCCCGTGGAGCAGGCGCTCCTGCGGGGCGAGGCCCTGACGCGAGGCATGGGCGTCCCGGACGGCGAGGCGACACCCGAGCGCCTGCGCAAGCTGCCCGCGGAGGACTTCTGGAAGCAGCCCGCGACGACGTCCACCGCGCCCGTGGCCATCTCCGGGGACTCCGTGCTGCCGCAGTCCATCCTGGCCACGTTCCAGGCGGAGCAGCAGGCGCGCGTGCCCCTCATCCTGGGGAGCACCAACGACGACGTCAGCGTGCTGGAGGCCTTCGGGCGCGACCCGATGGAGATCCTCCAGGCCCTGCGCGACAAGGGCGTCCCCATCAAGCTGCTCTACCCGGGCGTGAACGACGACGTGGAGCTGGCGCGCCAGGTGAGCCGCGACATCCTCTTCACCCTCATCCCCCGGCAGGTCGCGGACCTGCACGCGAAGGTGTCGCACGTGTGGCGCTGCTACTTCGAATACACCGCCACCCGGCTGCGCCCCGAGCGGCCCAACGGCGTCGGTCACGGCGAGGAGATTCCGTACTTCCTCGACACGGCGGCCCGGTGCCCTCCCACGCAGGCCGTCATCAGCGACGAGGACCGCTCCTACGCGCGCCAGGTGAGTGGCTGGCTCGTCGACTTCGCCAGGAGCGCGGTGCCCGCGCCCGCCAGCGAGTGGCCGCGCCATGAGAAGGGCTCCGACTTCCTGATGCGCGCGCAACAGCCGCCCAAGGTCGAGGAGAACTTCATGCTGCTGCGGCTCAACGCGTTCCTGCTCGCGAGCGCCATCATCAACGGCGCGGATTCCGCGCCCGCCCAGCGCACCGGTCGCTCCGGGACCGAGCAGCCCCGCGGCTCCAGGCCCGTGGGCACGCGCCCGTAGTCCACGGCCGCGCGAGATGGGATGACCGGCCCGTCCGTGGACGCTACGGACGGGCCCGGTAGCGCTCCACGGCGGCCAGGAGGACCTCCGTGCGCACGGGCTTGCCCAGCAGGCCCACCGTGCCGGGCAGGGGCGCCTGGAGGTCCGGATCCGCCGTCAGCGCCAGCACCGGCGGCCGTGGAGCGGGCTCCAGGGCCCGCAGCCGAGACAGGAACGCTTGGTCCTCCGGGTTGCGGAGCATCAGGCTCAACAGGACCAGACAGGGGCGCCGGGGCAGGCGGGTGAGCACCTCCAGGGCCTGCATGGCGGTCGCCACGGACAGCACGGTGTAACCCTCCAACACCAGGAGGGCCACCAGCGCCTCGCGCAGGTCGTCGTAGCCTTCAACGACGAGCACTGTCGATGGAGTGTCCAGGGCGTCCACTGTCAAACCTTATACCTCCCACCCCCAGCCTCCGCATCCCCGCCGGCTGATGGGAGGGCGCGGAAGGGGGACTGGCGGACATCCCGGCTCAGGCCTTGGCCTTGGGGCGCTGCTGCGGCTTGAGGATGACCTTGGTGTAGCCGTCCTTGCGGGCGTCGAACTTCCTGTACGCATCCGGCGCGTCGCTCAGCGGCAGCCGGTGGCTGACGATCATGCTCGGCTTCGCGCGGCCCGCGATGATGAGGTCGCGCAGGAAGTGGTTGTAGCGCTTCACCGGCGTCTGGCCGGTGCCCACGGTGATGCCCTTGTCGAACACCTTGGCCCACGGCAGCGGGTAGATGCCCTGCTTCGCGTTCTCGTCCGCGGCGCCGGGGTCGGGCGCCATGTAGACGCCGACGACGCCAATGGAGCCCGTGGTGTTCACCAGCTCCACCAGCTGCTCCAGCACCTGGGTGGGCTTCTCCTTGCCGCCGTGCGCGTCCGCGCCCCGGATGTCGCGGGACTGGTAGCCCACCGCGTCGATGCCGCACATCACGCCCAGCGACTTCTCCTCGCCCGGCCGCAGCGCGCCCATGATGAGCGGGTTGGCGCGGCGCAGGTCGATGATCTGCTTCACCGGGTCTCCCTTCGTGAAGTCGATGGGGATGGCGCCCATCTCCTTCACCTTGGCCAGGCGCTCCGGGACGCTGTCCACCACGTAGACCTCCGAAGCGCCGCGCAAGAGCGCGCAGTAGCCGGCGAGCAGGCCCACCGGCCCCGCGCCGAAGACGGCCACCGTGCTGCCGGGCTTCACGTTCGCCAGCTCGGTGCCGTGGTAGGCGGTCGGGAAGACGTCCGACAGGAGGAGGAAGTCGTCCTCCAGGTCGTCACCGGGCTGTCCGGGGAGCTTCAGGCAGTTGAAGTCCGCCCAGGGCACGCGCAAGAGCTCCGCCTGGCCGCCCCGGTACGGGCCCATGCCCGCGTAGCCGTAGCCGGCGTGGGGCGCTTCCGGGTTGGCGACGAGGCACGCCTCCGTGCGGCCGCGCACGCAGTCGAAGCAGGTGCCGCAGGCGATGTTGAAGGGCAACACCACGCGGTCGCCCTTCTTGATGCCCACCACCCCGGGGCCCACCTGCTCCACGACGCCCATGTTCTCGTGGCCAAACACCTGGCCGGCCTTGGACGAGGTGCGACCCTCGTACATGTGCAAGTCGCTGCCACAGATGCCCGCGGAGGTGACGCGGATGATGGCGTCGGTGGTCGCTTCGACCTTGGGGTCCTCGACCTCTTCGACCTTCACCTGACTGGTCTGCTTGTAGACGACGGCGAGCATGGGCTTCTCCCTCGAGTGATGGGGCGGGCGACGAAACGCCCCCTCAAAAGTGGGATGGCGGGTGCCCGGGGGAAAGGGCCCCGGCGGACGTTGCGCACGCCCCCCGCAGGCGTGCGGGCCTAGTGGGCGAGCACGGGCGGCGCCTCCACCGGCGTCACCAGCGACAGGCGTTCCCAGGCGCGGCTGCGCCAGCGCAGCCACATGGCCAACCCGCGCGTCCACTCGTCCGCGGCCACCGCGAGCCACACGCCCGCGAGCCCCAGTTGGAGGTGGAAGACGAGGAAGTAGCCCAGCGGCAGGCTCATGCAGACCATGGAGCCCATCGCCATGTAGACGGGGAAGGTGGCGTCCCCGGCGGCTCTCAGCGCGTTCACCAGCACCAGGTTGAACGAGCGCCCCGTCTCCAGGATGAGGCTCAGCAGCAGCACCTGCGACGTCATCCGGAGGATGTCCCCGTCGTGGGTGAAGAGGCGGATGAGCGGCTCGCGGAAGACGATGGCCGTCAGGTCCACGGCCACGGTGATGCCGACGCTCCACTTGAGGCTCGTGAGCACGCGCGCGTACGCATCCGAGGAGCGGTTGGCGCCCACCAGCCTGCCGACGATGATGGACGTGCCCATCCCGATGGCGAGGCTGCACAGGAACACGTACTGCGACATCGCGTTGGCGTACTGCCGGGACGCGAGCGCCGTGGGGCCCAGGAACGTCACGTAGTACAGGAACACCGTCTGGCACGCGTGGTACGTCATCTGCTCCACCGCGGACGGCACGCCCACGCGCAGGATCTTCCGCACGTACTCGCCCGTCATCGCCACGAAGTCCCGGCGCTTCATGCGCACGTCCATCACGCGGTAGAGCAGCCAGCCGAAGACGCCCACCGCCAGGGCGCGGCTGAGCACGGTGGACATCGCCGCGCCTTCCACGCCCCGCGCCGTCACGCCGAAGTGCCCGAAGATGAGCACCCAGTTGCCCACGACGTGCACCACGTTCATGCCCATGGCCACGAACATGGACTGGCGCGTGAAGCCGTACGTGCGGATGAGGCTGGAGAAGACGTTGATGAGCGCCTGGAGGAAGAGGAACCCGCCCGCGATGTGCCAGTAGGTGCTCGCGTACGCCAGCGTCACCGGCTCCAGGTTCATCCGCCCGAGGATGGCATCGGCCGACAGCAGCAGCCCCGCGCTCACCGCGATGCCCAACACGAGGTTCATCGTCACGGCCTGGGCCGCGATTCGCGACGCCTCCGCGTTCCTCTTCGCGCCCAGGTACTGGGACACGACGATGGACGCGCCGTGGCTGACCACCTCCATGATGAGGATGCAGATGAAGACGTACTGGTTGACGACGCCCACCGCGGACACCGCGGCGTCGGACACGCCGCTGAGCATCAGCGTGTCCGCGGTGCCCATCAGCATGAAGAGGAAGATTTCGAAGAAGATGGGCCAGGTGAGCCGGAACAAGCCGGGCTCCTGGCGGGAGTTCGTCACGACTTCAGTGTGCATGGATGCGCCGCGTCAGAGTGGCTTCACTGTGCGCGCGCGACTTTTCGTTTTCAACCCGAAGCGAGCGCCGGCTGCCTGCCCGGCGCCCGGTTGGGGCTGCAAACGTCACGGAACGGCAACGTGTGACTTTTCCGCCTACGAAGAGGTCAGCCGGGTCACGGATTCCAGGAGGGCTTCGAGGGAGAAGGGCTTCTTGAGGAAGCCGGCCCAGCCCTGCTGCGCGGACTTCTCCCGGGGCGGCTGGATGGCGCTCATCACGAGGATGGGGAAGACGTGGCGCGGGTCCTTGCGGATGGCGTCGATGGTCTCATAGCCGTTCATCACCGGCATCATCACGTCGATGATGGCCAGGGCGGGCTTCAATTCCGTGAGCTTCTCCAGCGCCTCGCGGCCGTTGCCACAGAGGATGACGCGGAAGTGCTCCTCTTCCAGGATGGCCTGGACGGCCTCCGCGATGTCCAGTTCGTCGTCCACCACGAGCACGGTCTTCATGTGCGACTCCGGCGGGAGGCGCTGGCGGGAGCCTTCTTCGTCGTGGCCTTCTTCTGCGCGGTCTTCTTCTTCGCGGTCCTGGGCTTCTTGCCCGCCGAGCCCAGGGGGGCCTTGAGCGCGGAGCGTGCCTTCGCGGGGGGGGCCGTCCCCGGCCCCGACGTCAGGCGCGCATGGCCGGTGAGGATGCTCTCCGCGCTCTCGAAGGTGTCCGCGACGGTGATGCCGTTCTCGGAGATGGAGAACTCGCGGATGCTGCTGTCGTAGGCGCTCTCGCGCATCTTCATGATGGAGAGCAGCCGGTAGAGCTGCGAGCGCAGCTCCACGTAGCGCACCAGGATGACGTTCTCCACGGTGGAGGCCGCCTCCGGCTGGGCCATCTCCACGCCGGGGCTGAACAGGGGCGTCTCATCCGAGTACAGCGTGGTGACGTCCATCATGCGCAGCTGGTGCGTGAGCGCGGAGAAGAAGCGGCTCAGGCGGTCCGGGTACACGGCGGCGGAGCGGAAGCCGGACACCCCGTCGATGAACAGGCGCAGCCGGTCCACCTTGCGCTCCTCGATGCGCTCCAGGAGCCGCTCCGCCAGCGAGTCCATGTTGTGCTCCAGCGGCGGCTGCCACTGGATTTCGATGAGCCCCTCGTCCACGTACTTCTTGAAGTCGTGCATGCCCGTGCCCAGGGCCTTCTCGATGAGGCGGGGGGGCGTTTCATAGAAACCGAAGTAGACGCCCGGCTGGCCCGCCCTCGCGCCCTCCAGCAGGAAGCGCAGGCCCAGCAGCGTCTTGCCGGTGCCGGGCGCGCCCAGCAGCAGCGTGGTGGAGCCGGACAACACGCCCCCCTTCAGCGCGTCGTCCAGGCGGGGGATGCCGAAGGGCATGCGGATGCGGTCCTCGCGCCCTTTGGCCGCGGGGTGCGCGAACTGCACCTCCGTGCGCGGGTGGATGACCATGCCCTGGTCGGAGATCTCCACCTCGTGGCGGCCCAGGAGCGACGGCCCGCCCCGGAACTTGATGGCGATGAGCTCGCGCACCGCGCGCGGCCCGTGCAGCCACAGGGACAATTCGAAGATGCCGTCCACCGCGGTGTTCTCCGGGTGGATTTCACCTTCGTGGTGCGGCGCCAGCAGCAGCGTGGTGCAGCCCAGGATGTTGCAGAAGGTCTGCAGGTCCTGGAGGAAGCGCTTGAAGGACAGGTCCGAGCGGGCGAACTCCTTCGCCACGTCCATGCCGTCGATGATGAGCAGCGTCGCGCCATGCGGCTGGGCGTTCTTTCTCAGCAGCTCCAGCAGGCCCTTGAGGCCCTCCTTCTCCAGCTCGCGGTACGCGCTGAGGTACTGGAGGCGCTCCGGGATGACGCTGGGGTCGAAGAACGTCATCTGCGACAGGTTCTCCAGCATGCGCCCGTGGGACTCGGACAGGAGCGTGATGTAGAGGGCCTTGCCGCCATTGCGCACGTGCTGGAAGGCGATCTGGTTGGCCAGCACCGTCTTGCCTGAACCCGGCGGTCCGATGATGGCGTAGGACGAGCCCAGGATGAGGCCGCCCTTGGTGATGAAGTCCAGCCGGGGCACGTTGGTGACGAGCCGCTTCGCGGGGCTCCTGCCGTCCTTCGCTTGTGTGCCCTCGTCACTGTCCGCTGTGTTCGCCACGAAGAGTTCTCCTTGGATGCTCAGTACCGGCGGGTCAAATGCAGGGGCAGCCGCAGCTCGAAGCGCGCGCCCTGGCCCAGGGCGCTTCGCACGGTGAGGGTGCCTTCATGGGCGGTGGCGATGGCCAGGGACAGGTAGAGGCCCAGGCCCAGCCCGTCGAAGCGCTCGCCCGTCGTCACGCGCTCGAAGCGGCGGAAGATGCGCGCGTGGTCCTCCGGCGCGATGCCCACGCCCGCGTCCTCCACTGTCAGCACGGCGTGGTCGTCGCGCGTCTCCAGGCGCGCGTGCGCGGGCCGGCCCTCGCCGAACTTGATGGCGTTCGTCAGCAGGTGGGCCACGGCCTGGGAGAGCCGCTGCGCGTCCCCGAAGAGGACGACGGGCGCGTCGGGCAGCGTGGCGTCCAGGGCCACCCGCGCGCTGCGGGCCTGCGGCTGGAGCCGCTCCACCTGTTCGCGCACGAGCTGCGACAGGTCCACGGTCTCCATGTCCAGCTCCATGTCCCGGGTGGACAGGCGGGAGACATCCAGCAGGCTGTCCACCAGGTTCTGCAGGCGGGTGAGCTGGCGCACCGCGGGGGTGAGCCGCTTCTCCACGGGGCCGGTGGACACGGGGCCCTCCGCGTCGTTCACCACGAGCTGCACGGCGCGCTCCAGGTTGAGCCGCAGCACCGTCATGGGCGTCTTGAGCTCATGCGCCGCGATGCTAAGGAACCGGTCGCGGGCCCGCACGGCGTCCCGGGCGCGGGTCTGCAGGCGCAGCAGCGCTTCGATGTTGGCCAGCAGCTCGTCCTCCGCCAGGGGGCGGGTCCAGTACGCATCCGCGCCCTGCGCGAGCCCCTTCACGCGGTCCTCGCGCTGGATGGACACGGAGGACAGGTGCGCGATGAGCAGATCGCTCGTGGCCTCGTCCGCGCGCAGGCGGCGGCACACCTCGTAGCCGTCGATGTCCGGCATGTGCACGTCCAGCAGCACCAGGTCCGGCAGTCCCTGCGCGAGCGTCAGGGCCTCCTGGCCGCAGGTGGCTTCGAGCACGTGGTAGCCGCCCTGCCTGAGCGTGAGGCTCAAGAGGTACAGCGTCGCCGCGTCATCGTTGACGTTGAGGACGGTGAGCCGGGGACGGGCGCCCGGTTCTTGGAGGTCGGAGGTCTTCACGTGCCTGCGGTGTGCACGCAAAAAATGGTCGCGCGGGCGGCGAACGGAACCACCTGGCGCCCAAAAAGGTGGCGGGAGTGTGCACGGGGGTGTGGAGGGTGTTGGACTCCGAACGAAGCCCTCCCTGGGCGGGTTGTTTTTCCGTCAGGACGCCACCGAAACAAGCGACCAGGAGCGCAGGGCGCGGGTCATGCGGACCCCGCGCGGAAAGGCGATGGGACATGAAGGGCGTGGCAGGCGCGCTGTACGTGGACGATGGCGGAGCCGGGACGGGGACTCCGGTGGTGTTCGTGCACTCGCTCGCCGGGGACACGGAGCAGTGGTCCCGGCAGCTCGAGCACGTGCGGGCACGCCGTCGCGCGGTGGCCCTGGATCTGCGGGGGCATGGCCGCTCGACGCTGACGTCCGACGCGCGGGAGCTCACCATGGAGGACTTCGCCCGGGATCTGGACGCGGTGGTGGAGGGCCTGGGGCTGCCGCGCGTGGTGCTGGTGGGGCACAGCCTGGGCGGCGCGGTATGCGCGGCCTGGGCGGGCGCGCACCCGGAGCGCGTCGCGGGCCTGTTCCTCCTGGATCCCGCCTCCGACGGCCGCTCTGTTCCGAAGGAGCAGGCGCAGGGGATGATGGACGCGCTGGCCACCGACCACTGGAAGGATGCGGCGGGGGAGTACTGGCAGTCGCTGCTGACGGCATCCACCCCGGAGGTGCGCGAGCGGGTGATGGGGCAGTTGGGGCGCACCGCGCAGGGCGCGTTCCGCGGCGGCATGGGGGCGCTGCTGACGTTCGACCCGGAGTCGGCGCTGAAGCGCTACCCAGGGCCGGTGCTGTCCGTCATCACGCCGCTCAACGAGTCGCCCGGCGCGTACCACGTGCTCGTCCCGCGCGTGTGGTCCGAGAAGGTGACGGGCACGGGGCACTGGGTGCAGCTGGATGCGCCCGAGCAGGTGAACCGCCTGCTCGGTGCGTTCCTCGCGGCGCTGCCCTGAAAGCGGGCCGCGCTGCTCTCAGGGCATGACTTCCAGACGGAACTGCTGGCAGTCGTTGTTGGCCCAGACCCACTGCTGGAGCGCGGCGCCGTCGCCGGTGTTCCAGCAGTTGGCCACGTCCAGCACCTTGCCGCTGTGGCGGGCCTCGAAGCGGGAGAAGCCCCCGGTGGTGGCCACCGGCTTGAACTGCTGGTTCAGGCCCCCCGCCCAGGACCACTCCTGCACGCGCGCGCCGTCGGCCGCGGACGCGGCGTCCACGTCCACCACCTTGCCGCTGTAGCGCGACACGAGCCGCGAGTAGCCGCTGTCGGTGGCGACCAGGGACCACTGCTGGCTTGCGCCCGTGTGGCACGTCCACTGGTGCAGCCCGGTGCCATCCGCCGCGGACGGCCCGACGATGTCCAGGCACTTGCCGGTGGCCTTGTTCACGAGCCGGTACCACGGGCCCTGCGGGCTCGCGGTGCCGCCCCACTGAAAGGACGCCACCGAGCGCGGCGGCAGGCTGTACTCGAAGGCCTGCCCGGCCCAGCGGACCTTGAAGCCAAGCGTCGCGCCGTCGTTGGAGTTGAGCGCGACGAGCGCGTGCGAGCCGTCCGGGTTGCGGAAGGCGAGCGTCTCGATGTTGTTGTTGCCCAGCGACGTCGCGCCCACGCGCACCGCCCCCGGCCGCACCACCTTCGCCAGGTGCGCCCACGCGTAGTACTCCTCGTTGCGCGTGAAGGTGCCGTTGGCGTTGTTCACGGTGAACATGCCCCGGCAGTCCGCGCAGCCGCCCACGCGCGGCCCGTGGTTGGGGTCCAACGCGATGTTCCAGTACAGCGACGTGCGCGACCAGTTGCGCAGCGGACCGAAGAGGTTGTTCTGCAGCGCCCACTCCAGGTTGGCGGCGGCGTTCGTCGCCCAGAAGCCGCCGGTGCACTCGGTGAAGTGCACCTCCTTGTTGGGGTATGCATTCCGGAAGTCGGTCTGCACGGTGAAGCTGCCTTCGGGGCTCTCGTAGCAGTGGTACGCGGCGCCCGCGACGGCGTTCTGCGCCTGCCCGCCGTTGTAGGACATGACCTCATGCGGGAAGCCCGCGGGGCCGGAACCGTCATGCCAGTTGTGGTCCCACGCGAGCAGCTTCACGCCGCTGAAGCCCGCGGCGTTGAGCGCCGGGCGCAGGTGCTGCGCGGTGAAGATGGACTGGTCGTTGGACTCCATCTGCATCGTCGGATAGCTGCCGTTGGCGTTGTGCGGCTCGTTCTGGGTGCTGAACGCGTGGATGGGCACGCCGTGGGTGTTGTAGGCCTGGAGGAAGCGCACGAAGTAGCTGGCGTACGTGGCGTACAGGTCGTTGCGCAGGTAGCCGCCGCCCGTGAGCGAGTTGTTGAACTTCATCCACGCGGGCGCGCTCCACGGCACCGCGAAGATCTTCACCTCCGGGTTGATGGAGCGCGCCTGCTGGAGCAGCGGCAGGATGTACGCCGTGTCATGGCCCACGGAGAAGTCGTTCAGGTCACAGCAGGTGTCGTCGTAGGTGTAGTTGTTGCGTGAGAAGTCCGACGCGCCCATGGGCAGCCGGATGACGCTGTAGCCCGCGCCCGCGCCCACGCTGAACAGGTCGTTCATGATGGCCGTGCGCTGGGGCGAGTTGTAGATGAGCCACGCGGACGCATCCGTCAGCGCGCCGCCAAACCCGTCGATGGTCTGGTACGTCGCGGCGTCGTTCACGTCGATGGCCGTCGCCGTGCCGCTCTCCGCGCCGAACGTCTTGTTCGCCTCCGCGTTGAGCTTCTTCACCAGCGTGCTGCCCGACGTCGTCGTCAGCCACACCTTCACGGATTCGTTCGCCGCGAGCGCGGAGGGGGACGCGAACGTGGCGGCGGCCAGCAACAGACCACTCAGGGGGACACGGGACAGCCGGGGGCGCGACGGCACGAAAGACATGCGGGACTCTCCAACGACACGGGGGAAAGGCCCGGGAGAGTATTCAACTTTTGCGGCTATGACATGTTATTCGTGGATGGTTGGGTGGCGGACACGGGGCTCGCCGGAGCCTCCATGCGGCGGGCGGCGGCGCCGTGAAGGACGGACATCTGGCGCGCCAGTCGCTCCAGTTGGGACTGGAGCAGGGGGGCTTCCTGGCCCAGCGCGAGGCCCGGCCCGTCGGGCGTGGGGACGTTCCAGCCAATCAACGCATTGAAGGGGGGCAGGGCGCGGGGGGGACGGCCGTGGAGCACCGCGTCCGCCAGATCCTCCATCGCTTCGTCCATGGCGGCGGAGAAGCGGGCCAGGGCTTCGTGCACCGCGGGCGTGGAGGGCACGGAGCGGCGCGAGGCGAGCAGGGTGCAGACGGCGGCGAAGCGGCGGGTGAACGCGAGCAGCGTCATCAGCGGCTCCAGGGCCTCGGTGCTCCAGCGCGGTTCGCTGAGCAGCCGCTGGAAGGACGCCTCCGCGTTGATGGTGGCCAGCCCCAGCTTGCGGCGGGCCTCCGCGAGCGCCGGGGCCTGGGGGGGCTCACCCCGGCGCCACGCGGATGACAGCACGCCGAAGAACTCGCGGTCCGCGCGCAGGGCCTCCGCCATCTGCGCGGGGAAGCGCTCCTCCTCCGAGCGCTGCCACAGGAAGAAGGTGCCCGCGAGCGCGAGCGCGCCGCCGATGAGGGTGTTGACGATGCGCACCGGCGCGAGCGTCCAGTCCCCGCTGCCCAGCTCCGCGAGCAGCACGAAGGTGAGCGTGGCGAAGACGGTGAACAGCCCGTAGTTGAGCGGGATGAGGCTCACGCACAGCGCCGCCGTGCAGAACAAGAGCCCCATCATGATGCGCGGGTCCTGAAGCCAATACGACACGGCGATGGCGAGGATGCCACCCACCACCGTGCCCAGCACGCGTTGCAGGGCCTTGAGGAAGGTGGGCCCGGTGTACGGCTGCATGATGGTGAGGACGGTGATGGTGACCCAGTAGCTGTGGTTCGGCCGGAAGATGCTGGAGATCCACACCGCCGCGGTGGTGGTGAGGCCCACGCGCAGCGCGTGCCGCAGCACTTCCGAATCCAGCGTGAGGTGCGCTCTCAGCGGCTCCAGCAGGGAGGGGTGGGTCTCCTCGGCCAGCTCCCGCTTGGGCGGAGGCATGCCCGCCACCGGAGGCCCGGGCAGCCGGCACGCGGTGTCCAGCGCCACGTCCGCGCGCTCGCGCAATTCCGTGAGCAGCCGCGCCACATCCAGAAGCCGCGCCCGCTCCAGGCGGGTGAGCAGCCCGCGTGTGTCCAGGTCGGTGAGCGCGTCGCGCAGCGCGCGGCCATCCCACTCTGGCTGGGGCCTGCGGGTGCGGCCCTCCTGCTCCGTCAGCCGCACGAGGTCGCGCGCGGTGTGCGCGCAGTCCAGCAGGGCCACGACGACCGCGGCGCGAGGGTCTCCCACCGCGCTCACCGGAGGGCCCAGGCTCTCCAGGTCCTCCGCCAGGGCGATGAGCCCCATGAACATCGCGTCCGCGGCCTCCAGCAGCACCAGCAGCCGCTCCCCGCGACCGCGCTCGACGCGGCCCTGGCGCGTGGCGGTGAGCGTGGTGCGCGCAAGCTCCAGCGTCTCGCGGATGCGCCCGTGCTGCTCCTGGATGAGCAGCTGCCAGGAGTCCTCGCGCGCGCCCTGCGACACGCGCGACAGGGCCTCCGCGTAGTCCGCCACCGCGTCGAAGCACGCCGCCACCGCCTTGCGCGCGGGGCGGTACGGCCGGATGGGCCAGAGCACCAGCGACAGCACCATCGCCCAGGCCGCGCCGGCCAGCAGCATCGCGCCCGAAACCAGGGCGTGCATGGGGCCATCCCCGGGCAGCGCCACGGCGATGACGAAGGTGGTGGCGGCGATGTTGCCGGTGGTGTTCGCCGCGGCGCCGTACACGCCCGCGAAGCTCCACGCCGTCACCCACAGCAGGGTGAGGGGAATGGACAGCGAGGGGTACAGCCCCACGAGGCTGCCCACCGCCGCGGACACCGCCGCCGCCAGCGCCGTGCCGCCCATGGCGCGTGCGCGCGCGTGGTAGGAGCCGCCCTTGTCCACGAAGGACGTGTTGAAGCCGCCAATGGCGAGCCACAGCCCGCCCGGCAGGTTGAAGGCGGTGCCCACGACCATGGGGACGAAGATGGCGAGCGCGGCGCGCAGGCCCGCCTTCACCGCCGGCTTCACGGGGGCGAAGCGGGCCACGGCCTTGGCATGGTCCAGGAGCTGACGGCGAATCACCCGTTCCCCATAGAGCACCGGCCCCGGGTGGGGCCACCGGAATCCGGGCCGGATGCCCGTCAGCCGTCAGTGCGGGGCGGAGGGCTCCAGCGCGAGGGCCGCACCAGGGGGGGCCTTCTTCGCCGCACCCAGTCCGTAGCGCCGGGCCGCCGTGTCCACGATGCGCTGGACGAGCGCGTCGTAGCCCATGCCGCGCGCCTGCGCGCCCATGGCCACCTCGCACTGGGTCTCCAGGTACGGGTTGGGGTTCACCTCCAGCAGGTAGGGTTCGTTGGTGCGGCTGGAGACGCGGAAGTCGATGCGGGCGTAGTCGCGCAGCTTGAGCGCGCGGAAGGCCGTCACCGCCGCCCGCCCGATGCGGCCCTGCAACTCATCCGACAGGTCGGTCGGCAGCACGAGGTGGGGACTGCCCGGCGTCTCCGGCGCGAACTTCACCTCGCGGTTGGCGATCTTCATGCGCTTGCGGTTCCACCGCGAGCCGAAGTCCAGCTCCACCACCGGCAGCACCTCCGGGCGAGCGCTGTCGCCCACCACGCCGACGTACAGCTCGCGGCCCTCGATGAACTCCTCCGCCAGCGCCTCGTCGTCGTACTCCTCGCGGATCTTCTTCACCCGCCGCGCCAGCCCCTCCATGTCCTTCTCCACACCCAGGCCCATGGACGCATCCGAGCGCGCGGGCTTCACCACCAGCGGGAAGGACAAATCGCCGTTCGTCTGGAACGACAGGCCGTCGAAGGTCGCGAAGCGCGGGGTGAGCACGCCGTGGAACTGGAGCAGCTGCTTGGTCAGCACCTTGTCCTGCGCGAGCAGCAGCCCCGCCGTGCCGGAGCCGGTGAAGGGCATGCGCGCCAGCTCCAGCACCGCGGCGACGTTGACCTCCAGGCGGTAGTCCTCCGCGAAGGTCTCACACAGGTTGAAGACGAGGTCCGCTTTCGCCCGGGTGATGAGCCGCACCAGGTCCGACACGCTCTCATCCACGCGCACGTCCACGGGCTCGTGGCCGGCCGCGCGCAGGGCGGCGCTCACCTGCGCCACGACGGCGTCGGGCGGTTCGTCCTTGGGCTGGTAGTGGAGGACGGCGATGCGAAGGGACTTCTGGGGCATGTCAGTCCTCGAAGAAGCGGTCGGTGTGCAGGTAGTTCATCGCCAGCACCGTGACGAGCGACGCCAGCTGCATCGCGGCCTCGCGGCTGTCGTCGGGGTGCAGGGTGAGGTTCAGCGCGGCGGTCCGCTCCGACAAGTGGTCCACCAGCGCGCGCACCACGCCCCGGCCCACGCCGGAGTAGTGGCCCACCGTGGAGAGCAGGCGCTGGCGCTCCGCCTGCACCAGCGTCGCGGCGCTCACCGGCGCCTCGCCCGGCCCCCAGAAGATGTCCTCCAGCGCGTGGTCGAAGGCGTTGCGCAGCTCCAGGTCCACCTTCTCGTCCAGCTCCCGCTGGCGGTAGTGGTCCTGGACGGTGCCCTCCATCTCCTCCGTGGTGAGGTCCGGCTGGGCCAGCTGCACCAGCGCGGGCGCGCGGCCCAGCTCCTTCGCGGTGGCCTCCACGTACTGGAGCTTCTTGAGCGCCCCCCAGCCCTGGTAGCGCTTCTCCCAGTCGCTGCCCGGCGTGAGCCACACGGCGAAGGTCTCCGCGAAGTCCTCGTCCGGGTGCTTCTGCGCGTACCAGCCGGCGATGTGGAAGACGTAGCGGCGGGAGAAGGGCCGGGGCTTGTAGTCGTCCCGGTACGGCCGCGCGTAGTCGCCGAACACGCGGCGCCACTCGTCGGTGTCGTAGAGGCGGTAGGCGTAGTTGAAGGCGTGGCCGGCCTCATGGCGCAGGTACATGAGGATTTCGGCCTCCGTCTCCGCGCTGCCCCCCAGCTCCGCCTCGATGGACAGCAGGTCCGGATCCGCCAGGTAGAACGGCAGGCCGATGACGGGCACCCCCGACGGACAGCCCCATTCGTCCGACAGATAGCACTGGGGCTTGAACGACAGCCCCTTCGCCTCCAGCTCCGCGTGAAGCTGCGCGATGCAGCGCTCCAGCGGCGTGCCGGACAGCCGCAGCGCCAGGTCCTTGATGCGCGCCTGGAGCAGGGCCTCGCGCCGGGGTGACAGCCGTCCCCGGCCTTCACTGCCCTCGGTGGGGTGTTTCTCGCGCAGCACCCGCGATTCGGACTGGGTGGATGGCATCATCCCTTCGATAGGTAGGAATCCCGTCCGGGGATGGACAGCCCGGCGAGCGTCATGAAGCAGGCAGCCCACCGAGCCCTTGAAGGGATGGGACATGGAATCGGACATGCGCCGCGAACGCCTTCCCGAGCCGGAGTCCCGCGCCCCGGTCGCGGTGCTCTTCCAGGCCCTGCCCCCGCCGGTCATCGACGGCGTGCGCAAGCCCGCGAAGGCCGGGGGCTACGCGGACAGCGGCGCGGACATCGCGTACGCGCTGCGCGAAGCA
Organism: Corallococcus sp. CA047B; assembly: GCF_003612065.1. Taxonomy (NCBI): domain Bacteria; kingdom Pseudomonadati; phylum Myxococcota; class Myxococcia; order Myxococcales; family Myxococcaceae; genus Corallococcus; species Corallococcus sp. CA047B. Next base: position 6,566 of record NZ_RAWD01000145.1, on the reverse strand, counting down.
GGCGTCCCCGTGGTGACGCCGGTGGCCAACCCCGACCCGGCCGTGCAGGAGGACTGGGTGTTCGGGGATGACGCGGCGGGCATCGCGGCGGCGCGCGACGCCGGGGCCCGGGTGCTGTGGGCCAACACCGTGCTGTTCACCGGCCACCCGCTGGAGGCCGTGCTGAAGGACGTGTGGGTGGTCGGGCAGGATCCCCGCACGCAGGAGACCTTCGACGACAAGTGGGTGACCAACGAAGCCCTGCGCCGCGCGGGGCATCCCGTCGCCGCGTCGGTGCTCGTCAGCGCCCAGGCCGCCTCCGGACGCCTGGGTCTGGACACGCTCACGGAGGCGGAGCTGGAGGCCCGGGACCTGCGCTTCCCGCTGGTGCTCAAGCCGATGCGCGGACGCGGCAGCCAGGGCGTGGTGCGCGTCATGGACATGGCGCAGCTCAAGGAGACGGCGGCGCGGTTGCTGGCCGCGCGCGAGCAGGGCGTACCCCGCTTTGGCGACACGTTGATATTGGAGCAGTACCTGGGCGGGGAGGAGCTGACCGTGACGGTGATGCCCCCGGCGCGCTTCGTGCTCGGAGGGGTGCCCCACGACTACGCCCATCACTGGTCCCTGCCGCCCGTGCGCCGCTTCCACCACCAGGACGGGGTGGCGCCCTACAGCGGCGCGGTGGCGGTGGTGGACAACAGCGAGGTGCTGGGCCTGGCCGCGCGCCAGGAGCCCCGCGTGCGCGCCGCGCTGGAGAGGTGCGCGCTCGCGGCCGGCCTGCTGGGGGTGACCGCGCCCATCCGCATCGACTGTCGGAGCGACGCGCTGGGGACCTTCCGGCTCTTCGACCTGAACCTGAAGCCGAACATGACCGGGCCGGGGCGCCCCGGCAGGGAGCGCCAGGACAGCCTGGTGTCCCTCTCCGCGCAAGCCTTCGGCTGGTCGTACCGGGACCTGCTGCTGCACCTCCTCGCGCAGGCGTGGCGGCTTCGGCGGTCGGGCTAGCGGCCCAGGTGCCGGGCATGCGGGCGCGTGGAGGCAAGCGTGGTCCGCCCCGGACAGATGGTCATTTTTCCAGTGGGAAACCCCCAGGAGCCGCCATAGGGACAAGGCTTCGTGTTCGAGGAGCCGCGCTGAGATGAGTGAGGACGTTCCCCCCGGCCCGGAGGCGCTCTTCACGGGCAGCAGCCAGATGCACGCCCTGGTGCGCGCGCATGACTGGGCCGCGACCCCGGTGGGGCCCGTGGCCTCATGGCCGACGAGCCTCAAGGTGCTCGTGAAGACGCTGCTCGGGTCGCGCTACCCGATGATCCTCACGTGGGGCCCAAAGCTCAGCCAGTTCTACAACGACGCCTATTCGGCGGTGATTGGCGACAAGCACCCGGGCGCGCTGGGCACGGACATCCGGGGCACGCTGGCGGAGGCGTGGGATGCGCTGGGCCCGCTGGTGATGGAGGCGATGACCACCGGCGTCGCCAGCTGGGTGCCCGCGCTCCAACTGCTGCTGGAGCGCAGCGGCTACCGGGAGGAGTCCTACTTCGACGTCAGCCACGCGCCCGCCTTCGACGACACGGGCGCCATCGGCGGCATGCTCGCGGTGTGCGCGGAGGTGACGCCGCAGGTGCTGAGCAGCCGGCGCATGCGGCTGTTGCGCGACCTGTCCGCGCAGGCGTCGGACCTGCGCAGCGTCGAGAAGACGTGCACGGACCTGGTGTCCGCCCTGGCCGGGCATCCGCTGGACGTGCCCTTCGCGCTGCTCTACCTGCGCTCGGCGGATGGCCGGGCGCTGACGCTGTCCGGGGCGGTGGGCCTGGAGCGGGGCGGGCCGCTGAGCCCGGAGACGCTCGCGCTGGACGCGGGCCTGACGCAGGCGCTTCCCTTCCTGCGCGCGCTCGACGGCGAGCGGGTGCGCGAGGAGGGCCTGGAGTCGCGGCTGTCCCTGCGGGGCGGGCCCTTCGGCGACGCGGTGGGTTCGCGGCTCCTCCAGTCGCTCGCGGGGGCGGGCACGGCCGCGCCCCTGGGCGTGCTCGTCACGGGGCTGTCCCCCAACCGGGCGTTCGACGAAGGGTACGCGTCCTTCAGTGAGCTGTTGGGCGCCCAGGTGGCGGTGGCGCTGCGCAACGCGCAGGCCTACGAGGAGGAGCGGCAGCGCGCCGAACAACTGGCGGAGCTGGACCGGGCGAAGACGGCCTTCTTCCACAACATCTCCCACGAGTTCCGCACGCCGCTCACGCTGATGCTGGGGCCGCTGGAGGACGTGCTCGCGCGGGTGCCCGTGACGGAGGAGGCCCGGCACGACCTGGAGGTGGTGCACCGCAACGCGGGCCGGCTGTTGCGGCTGGTGAACACGCTCTTGGACTTCAGCCGGCTGGAGGCGGGGCGCATCGACTCGCGCTTCGAGCCCACGGACCTGGCCGCCTTCACCCAGGACCTGGCCAGCCACTTCCGCTCCGCGGTGGAGCGCACGGGGCTGCTCTTCACGGTGGACTGTCCCCCGTTGCCGGAGCCCGTCTACGTGGACCGGCGGATGTGGGAGAAGGTTGTCTTCAACCTGCTCTCCAACGCGCTCAAGTTCACCTTCACGGGCTCGCTCAGCGTGCGGTTGAAGGCCCGCGAGGACGCCGTCGTCCTGCGCGTCACCGACACGGGCACGGGCATCCCGGCCGCGGAGCTGCCGCACCTCTTCGAGCGCTTCCACCGCGTGCGCAACGCGCGGGGCCGCACCCACGAGGGCACCGGTATCGGCCTGGCGCTGGTGCGCGAGCTGGTGGCGCAGCACGGCGGGGACGTGGCGGTGGAGAGCGTGGAGGGCGAGGGCAGCACCTTCACCGTCCGCATTCCCCGGGGCACGTCCCACCTGCCCGCTGAGCGCATCCTCGCCGCGCGCGAGCAGGAGCCCACCGCGCAGGACGCGCGCCCCTTCCTCCAGGAGGCCGAGCGCTGGTCGGACACCGAGCCCCTGTCTGGCGAGGCGCCGCCCGCGGCGGTGACGGAGCCGGTGACGGGAGGGGAGGCGCCGCGCCCCAGGGTGCTGGTGGCGGACGACAACGCGGACATGCGCGAGTACGTGCAGCGCGTGCTGTCCCCCTCGTTCGACGTGACGCTGGCGACGGATGGTCAGGCCGCGCTGGAGGCCGCGCGCACGCACGCTCCGGACCTGGTGCTGACGGACGTGATGATGCCGCGGCTGGGCGGCTTCGGGCTGTTGCGCGCGCTGCGGGAAGCCCCGGCCACCCGCTCCGTGCCCGTGGTGATGCTGTCCGCCCGCGCCGGCGAGGAGGCCGCGGTGGAGGGGCTGGAGGCGGGCGCGGACGACTACCTGGTGAAGCCCTTCAGCGCCCGGGAGCTGGTGGCGCGCGTGCGCTCCATGCTGGAGCTGGCGCACATGCGCCGCGAAACCCTGCGGCAGGAGCTGCTCGCCGCGTCGTTGCGCGAGCGCCTGCAGGCCCGCGACGACTTCCTCGCGGTGGCGAGCCACGAGCTCAAGACGCCGCTGGCCGCCTTCCGCCTCCACCTGGAGCGGCTGGAGCGCAGCCTGGGCGAGGACGCGCTGGGCCGCGCGAAGAGCCCGCTGGAGTCCGCGGGCCGGCAGGTGCAGCGGCTGCACGCGCTGATGGAGACGCTGCTGGACGTGTCGCAGCTCACCACGGGCCGGCTGGCGCTTGACTTGAACGACGTGGACCTCACCTCCGTGGTGGGCAACGCCGTGTCGCGGCTGCGCGAGGAGGTGGAGCGCATGGGCGTGACGGTGACGCTGGACGCGGGGACGCCGCTCGTCGGCCGGTATGACAGGCTGCGCATCGACCAGGTGGTGACGAACCTGCTGTCGAACGCGGCCCGGTACGGCCAGGGCCGCCCCATCTCCGTGCGCGTGGCCTCCGAGGACGGCACCGCGCGCGTCACCGTGCGCGACGAGGGCATTGGCATCAGCCCGGAGGACCGCGCCCGCATCTTCGAGCGCTTCGAGCGCGCGGTGCCCGGCCGCAACTACGGGGGCCTGGGCCTGGGCCTGTGGATCGCCCGGCAGGTGGTGGAGGCGCACGGCGGCCGCATCACCGTGGACAGCGCGCCGGGCCTGGGCTCCACCTTCGTGGTGGAGCTGCCGCTGGAAGGCCTGAAGGCGGCCTGAGGGCCGCGCAACGAGGAGAGGGGGACCCGGGCATGCGGCCCAGGCCCCCCTCCCGGGGACTTCACGTCACTGCGGATGCATCACGGCGCGACGGTGAACACCAGGTCGTCGCGGTCGTTGTACTCGTTGGACACGCAGGCGCTGGCGGGGCTGCCGGTGCCGTAGCGGAACTGCGCGCGCACGGCCTGGTTGGTGCCCGAGGGCAGCGTGTACGTGGCCGACAGCGTGGAGGCGCCCGCGGCCGTCGGGGTGAGGGTGGTGATGAGCGTCCAGACGGGCGTCGTCGCGGCGGCGTTGGCCGTGTAGTACAGGTCCAGGCGGTCCGAGGACGGGCTCGCGTAGGCCCACACCGTGGCCTCCACCTTCACCTGCTTGCCGGGGGCGAAGTTGCTGCCGTCCACGGTGGACACCTTGAGGGCGTCGTTGGACTCGTCGCTGTGGAAGGTGCCGCTGCTGCCGTCGACGCAGGTGCCCTTCAGCGTGTTGGGCGCGCTCGTCTCCGCCGGGCTCATGGCACCGCGGCCCTTGAAGGCCGTGCCGCTGTCGCACGTGGCGGCCACCGCGCCGCAGCGCAGCGTCTTGTACGTGGCGTCATACGTGCCGGACGTGGACACGTTCGCCACCGTCGCCGTGACATTGCTGGTGGTGGCGGAGTTGCCGGAGTTGTCGGACGCCTTCGCCGCGAAGGTGTGGCTGCCGTTGGCCACCGTGCGGCTGTCCCACGCGAAGGTGTAGGGCGAGCTGAAGGCGGTGCCCTTGAGGGCGCCGTCCACGAAGAATTCCACCTTGCCGACGCCCACGTTGTCGGTGGCGTTCGCGGCCAGGTTCACCGTGCCCGTCACCGTGCCGCCGCTCGCCGGCGTGGTGAGCGCCACCGTGGGGGCCTGCGTGTCCGTGGGCAGGCCGGGGATGGTGCCCTTGCCCAGCTCCGCCAGGTACGCGGCCGTGATGCGCGCGAACTTCAGCGCGTTGTTGGCGTTGTTGCCGCTCTGGCCATCCGTGCTGTTGGCCAGCGTGTCGTTGGCCGTGTGGATGTAGGGGTTGTCCTGGCTCATCGTGGCTTCGAACGGGATGGACGCCGGGTAGCCCGCGCTGGTCCACGACGCGTGGTCCGAGCAGCCGTAGCCGCACGTGATGTTGGAGCGCGTATAGCCCGTGTACGTGTCGATGAGGTTGCCGAGGAACGTGTTCTGCGCCGCGTTGGTGTTGTCGGTGACGAGCGTCACCTCCACCGTGGAGCCGCGGTAGTTGGTCATGTCCAGCTGGAGCACGCCCACCACGTTGGTGGCCGCCGCCTTGTGCGCCTGCGCGATGGCCTGCGAGCCCAGCAGGCCCACCTCCTCCGCCGCGTACGCCATGAACTTCACCGTGCGCGCCGGCTTGTAGCCCTTGGCCATCGCGACGCGGAACACCTCGGAGAGGGTGGCCACGCCGGAGGCGTCGTCATCCGCGCCCGGCGCCGTCGCCGTGGGACGGCTGGAGGAGGCCACGTTGAGGTTGATGGAGTCCAGGTGGCCGCCAATCACCACGACCTCCGTCGGATTCACGGCGCCCGTGATGGTGGCGATGACGGAGGGCTGCTCCCAGGTGGAGTGCGTGTAGAGCTGCACGCTCACGTCGCTGCGGCCCGCCGCGTAGGACTGCCACGTGTCCCGGAGCCAGTTGGACGCCTGCACGGAGCTGGTCGAACCCTTGTAGTAGCGGTTCGTGTAGCTGGACAGCTGCGTGATGGTGCTGCGCAGGCTGGCCTCCTGGAGGCCGGAGAACAGCGAGCTGACCACCGCCGCGTTGTCCAGCGTGTAGCTCACCAGCGTCGGGTTGATGGCCGGCTGCGCGGGCGAAAGCACCGCCAGCGCCGCCTCCTGCGTGTCGTGGGTGAGGAAGCCCGCGCAGCGGTGATACTTGTCGTGCATGAGCTGGGACACGTCGCCCAGCTGCGACTCGCGCAGCTTGAGCACGCTCACGCCGTTGGACTCACGCACCAGCGTGGGCGCGGAGTTGCCCGCCGCGCGGAACGACGTGCGCAGGGCGTCCAGCGTCTCCGAACCCACCGTGATGTAGACCTCCTTCTCGCGCGCCTCCTGGGCGGATGCGGTGGCGCAGCACAGCGACAGGACGACGGGGGCCAACTTCTTGAAACGCATGTTCCGCTCCGTTTGCAGGCGAGGGCTTGCCCTGCGTGAACGCCACCCGTGCCCGACTCCGGGGGAAGAAGATTGAGGGGGAAGGCACGGTGAAAAACGCCCACGTCCCGGTCCGGACGCCTGCGTCCTGGACCCCGTGGGTTGGGTGCGCATCCTGGGGAAATCAAGACGGGCCCGTCAAGGCGGAGAGCAGCGTGAAACAGGATGAGACAGGCAAAAGCGTTGGGCCTGCGATGACGCACCCGGGCCACGCGCGCGCCCGCGCGAAAAACATTTCGCGGTGTCTTGAGTGGGGCGGGGGATGAGGGGGAGGC
>NZ_RAWD01000144.1:0-23412 GCF_003612065.1 Corallococcus sp. CA047B | reverse complement strand
TGGGGACGGTGCAGGAGGGGCAGGTGGACAAGGCCTTCTTCGACGAGGCCGTGAGGCTCGGGCGCGCCGAGCGGTCGCGGCCGTTCGCGTCCATCTACGGGCTCCACATCCTGGAGGCGCTGGAGGATGCGCGGACGGTGGTGCCCACGTTCGAGGAGAGCCGCAGCCGGCTCGAAGCGGAGGCGCGCCAGGAGGCACAGGTGCAGCTTGCCCGTGAATTGCGCGAGACGATCACCGTGACGACCCACCCCGAGCGGCTGGGCGTGGACGGGGGGCCGCAGTCATGAGCCGTTGTTGGATGCTTTGGGGGATGGTGCTGGCGCTCGCGGGCTGTGGGCTCGGGGCGGACGAACACGCGACCACCCGCGCGCCAGCGCAACCGCGTCAGGTCGCCGCCGCACTGGTCACGTCGGACGTCACGCCGCCGGCCATCTCCGTGAGCGCGGCCCAGGGTGAAGCCCGGGGCCCGCCGTTCGCGGTGACGTGGACCGTCACCGACGAGAACGCGACCACCGTCGAGGCCTGGCTGGACGGTGTTCCCGCTTCCAGCGGTGTCTCCGTCACCCAGGCCGGTCGCCATGTCCTCTCCGTCCGGGCGACGGACGCGATGGGCTTCTCGTCATTGGTGACGCGTGGCTTCAGCGTGGATGTTTCACCTCCGGTCGTGACGTTCACGGGTGTCATGGAGAGCCAGATCCTCCATGCAAGTGCCGTCACCATCGGCTGGACGATCTCGGACGACAGCGCGCTCACGGTGGTCCAGGTGAGCTGCGACCTCCAGATGTCCACTGACGCCACCGGGTCGATGGTGGTGTCCGGCAACGGGGTCCACTACTTCAGCGTGCGGGCGGTGGATGCGGCGGGGCGGGAGACCTTCAAGTCCATCCAGTTCTTCCTGGACAGCACTCCGCCTGTCGTCTCGGTCTTCCGGAACGAAGGGTCACTGGTTCCCCTGGAGCCTGACTACGCGTCCCGGGCCCCCCTGTTCATCGTCTGGTACGGCGAGGACCTCAGTGCGTTCACTTCGGAGGCCTGGCTGGACGGCGTGCCAGTGGCACCGACAGGGTTTGTGTATGTGACGGGAGAGGGCTGGCACACCCTGCGTTTCCTGGTGACGGATGTGGGGGGCTTGTCAACGACCGTCATCCGGCGCATCCGCATCGACCTGATCCCGCCCGTGGTCTCGGTGTCGGGCGTTCCGGCGCTCACCCGGGACGCCACCATCACCCCGGTCTTCAGCGCCACGGATGACGGACCCGGTGAGGTCGTCCTCGCCGCGTACCTCGACGGTGTCATCGAAGTGCAGAGCGGGCAGCCGCTCGCGGTCACGGAAGGACACCACCTCCTCACCGTCACCGCCTGGGACGAGGCCCTCAACCCGACGACGGAGACGATTGCCTTCGACGTCGACCGCACACCGCCCGCCATCAGCTTCATGGGCGCAGGCCAGGGGGAGGTGCGCCAGACGGGCTTCACTCCCACGTACGTCGTCGTGGACGCGCACCCCGGCACTTCGAATGCCGTGCTGGACGGAGAGCCTTTCGAGAACGGAGCCAGCGTCACCGAAGAAGGCGCCCACATCCTGTGGGTCCACGCCGAGGACGCCCTGGGCAACGTGGCTCCCACGGGGGCGCTGTCCTTCGTGGTGGACCGCACGCCGCCGGTCGTCACCCGCGTGTCGCCGCAGGACGGTGACCACGTCACGACGGACGATGTCGAGGTCGTGCTCCAGGTGGAGGACAACCTCACCGCGGTCACGGTGAAGGCAGGCGCCACTGAATTCCTCCAGGGCACGGATGGGTCCTATCGCGCCACCCTCGCTCTCGCGGTGGGACAGAACCTGCTCCAGGTGACCGCGACGGACCAGGGCGGCAACGTCACGACCCATCCGGTGATCGTCCACCGCGATGGGGATGAACCTGACGCGGGGACGCAAGACGCAGGCGTGGACGCGGGGACGCCCGATGCAGGCGCTGACGCAGGCACTCCAGATGCGGGCGTGGACGCGGGCACTCCGCCGCGTGACGCGGGCTCCGGCTCCACGACGGACGCGGGCTCCATCCCTGGCACGGACGCAGGGCCGGTGGCCAACCGGGACGCGGGCTCCGCGCCCAATGATCCCGCGCCGATGCTCGTGGTCGAGGCACCCACGGACCAGGATGTCTTCGGGGACAAGCCCTTCGTGGTGTCCGGCCGCGTGGAGGGCGGGAAGCTCCCGCTGAAGGTCACGGTCGCTGGCACCAGCCTGCCCGTGAACGGGCGCGACTTCACCGGCGCGCTCACGCTCGAAGGGGAGGGCGAACGCCGGCTCCAGTTCGAGGTGACGGACGCGCTCGGGCGCACGGCCACCGCGCAGCGCACGGTGGTGCTGGACCGCTCGGCGCCGGTCATCGTCTTCACCAATCCCCCAGGCAACCCGTCGAGCGCGGTCGTCGCGTCGTCGCCGTACCAGCTCCGGGGCACCGTCTACGAACCGCACCTGGTGCGGCTGACCGTGGACGGAACTCCGGCGCAGCTCGTGGCCGACGAGTTCAGCTTCCCCATTACGCTCGACGACACGTCGGACGCGGGGACGCTGGTGCGTGTCGTCGCGCAGGACCTGTTGGGCCACACGACGACCCGGAATCTGGAACTCAAGGCGCTGAACTCGTGGCCCCGGGTCCACATCGAAACACCGCTCAATGGCAGCGAGGCCGCCGACAAGTCCATCCTGGTGCGCGTGAGGGTCACCAGCAGCCGTGACCTGGAGAAGGTCCTCATCGGGACGGCGCTCGCGACCCCGACGCAGGGGGATCCATCCCTCTACGAGACGACGATGGGGCTGGCCTTCGGCGAGAACACCATCACGGCCGTCGCCACGGACGTCGACGGCCTGAGTGGTTCGCACTCCATCGTGGTGAACTACCGCAATCCCGCCAGCGAGCCGCTCGCGGTGTCGGGCATCTCACCGCAGCCCGGAGCGGTGGAGGTGGAGCCGAACGCGCTGGTCAGCGTGTCCTTCAACAAGCCCATCAACCCCGCCACCCTGGACCAGCACTTCACGGTGACGGTGGAGGGCGGCAGCGCGGCCCTGGCCGGAGGCTTCTCCGTGGCCCCGGGTGAGCAGACCGTGTCCTTCATCGCCGATGAGCCGTTGCCCGTGGGCACGCGGCTGCGGGTGCGGGTGGCGGACGTGGTTCCCGCGCAACATCCGGACGCGGGCATGGTCGGGTCGTTCCACAGCGACTTCCAGATCCGCAAGCCCCTGACGCGCGTGCGCGGCACGGTGACGGACACGGACTTCCGCCCCCTGTCGGGCGTGAAGGTGACGCTGGAGGAGGTGGAGCGCTCGGTCGTCACCGGATCCGACGGCAACTGGACGCTGTTCGCCCCTCGCGGAGGGCAGATGGTGGTGCGCTTCGAGGGGGGCCTCACCTCGGACGGACGCACGCTGCCCTCGCTGCGTCGCCGGCTCGTCGTCACCGAGGGCGGTGACACGGTGGACGCGACGCTGCCGCTGACGCCGGTGGACCTGTCCTCGGCGCAGGTGGTGGATGCGCTGGCGGACACGACGCTCACCTTCGCGGATCGCCATCCCGGCCTGTCGGTGGACGTGGCCCCGAGGAGCCTGTCCTTCGCGGATGGACGCACGCACGGCGTCGTCACCGCGACCCAGGTGCCCCTGCACGCCGTGCCGCTGCCTCTGGAAGGCCGTGCCGCGCTCGCGGGCCTCTGGCAACTGGGGCCCGCGGGCCTGCGTCTGAACACCGCGGTGACGGTGCGCCTGCCCAACCTCACGGACATGAAGGAGGGAAGCTGGGCGCTGCTGCTCGCCCACGACCCGCGCCGACACGTCCTGGAGCGCGTGGGCTTCGGCCGCGTGGTCGGCAAGACAATCGTCTCCACGCAGGATCTCCAGCTGCCCTCGTTGGAGTTGCTGGGGTACATGCCGCTGACGGAGGCACAAGGCGATGCCGTGGCCCTGGCCCTGGGGATGGTCTCGCCGACGGACGGCGGGACGGGCATGCGCACGGACCCGGACTCCAGGCTCGGGCCGACCCCGACGCTGAAGCAGCTCCTGGAGCTCTTTGCCCCGGGCAAGGCGTACGCCCAGCTTGGGGGCGTGTACTACGGGGGCTACTCGGCGCTGGACACCCTGTTGAACAACACGGTGCCCGGAGCGGTGACAGGCCAGGTGCGCGCGCCGCTGGAGCGGCAGCTCGCGTTGGAGCTGCGCAAGCCGGAGTCGACGGCCCTCGGAACGACGCGGCAGGTGGCGCTGCCGTACGCGCTGCCGCTCGATCTCTCCGCGCGCTTCGAGTCCGCCGACCCGTATGACGTGACGAACCCGGAGTCGGTGCAGCTCTTCGTGACGGCGACAGGTCCGTCCGGCGAGGTGCTGACCCCGCTGGAGGGAGAGTCCTGGCTGTCGCAGGGCGAAGGCGAGGCTGCGCTCACTCCCCACATCCCGGTGCCTGTGGGAGGCACGACCCAGCTGACCCTCACGGCGCAGTCGCGCACGAACGTGCGCGTCATGAAGCTGGAGGCGGAGCTCCAGCCCGACGGTGACGCGGGGGTACCGGGCGAGGACGGAGGCATGGTGCCCGCGGCGCGGCTGACGTTGCGCAAGACGCAGGACACCTTCAACGAAGCGGATGACGAGGCGGTGCACAGCCCCGTGCGCTTCAAGGGCCTGCGGGTGACGGTGACGGGACCGGAGAGCGGGCTCGCGGGGGTGACGGGGGACACGGGCGGCTACGGCATCCCGGTGGTGTCGCTGGGCGGAGAGTCCATGGGCATCTCCTGCACGGAGGTGCCCACGGGCCCCCGGCTGGTGGAGCGCCTGGGCTTTGACGGCGTGGTGCACTACGAGCCCACCATCAACCAGTACCCGGTGTGCTCGCAGACGTACACGGTCTCTCCGGGACGTTCGACGCGCGCGGACATCCTGGTGGACGTCCGGATGCTCTACGGCTCGCTGACGTTCGTGGACCGGCACGGTCAGCCGCTGGAAGGCACGTGTTCGGACGAGCATTCGCCTCTGGACGAGGATGCCGGGAGCGGGGAGTACCTCCGCATCGCGGCGAAGGACGTGGCGTCGACGGAGGTGCACTTCTTCCGGGAAGACGACCTGAGCATTCCCATCGCCACGTTCACCACCGGCAAGCCGAACGGCCCCGCGTGTGATGCGTCAACGGGGCAACTGGAGCCGAACCAGCCGCACGGCTCCTATGCGCGCGTGCGCACCGGACCCGCGGCGAACATCCGCCGCGTGGCGCGCGAGCGTTGCCGCGAACTGGAGCGGGCGGACGGAGGTCTGAGCGACGCGGATCAGGGCTACTACCAGGCCAACTGCGTGGACAACCGGACCAACTACCTGCGGCTGAACCCGGGGGAGCGGCTGGTGGTCTTCGCGGTGAACCACGCGACGGGCTACGCGGGCATGTCCTCCGTGACGGTGCCGACGGTGAACCGCATCGACCGGCTGCCGGACGGGCGCTGTGCGTTGGACGACGGCCAGGAGCCGCTGAAGGTCAACGAGTACGGCCAGGAGCTGACGCTGTCGCGCTGCACGCGGGCGGAGCTGGGCATCCCCGCGGACGTGAAGCTGTTCCCGCCGGAGCTGGATGTGCGCGTGGCGCGTCGCGCGGAGGCCGAGGGCCTGCCCGTGGCGCAGCGCGCGAGCCTCATCCGCCACGGTGGCGCGGCGACGACGCGTGACGACTTCGTCCAGGTGTCCACGCACTGGCGGGTGCGTCAGGTGGGCGAGCCCGTGACGGACGCGGGAACCGAACCGCCGCCTGTCGAGAGTCCAGCGGACGGCGGCTTCGACGAGGCGGCGTGGTGCGCGGACGCGGGGTTGTTGCCGGACGCGGGCTCGTGCGCGCCGGGCATCATCCAGGACCGGGGCACGCCGGGTGTGGCGTTGGAGGTCTTCTGTTCGGAGCTGCCGGAAGGGGCCACGCAGCGTGCGCAGGGGCTGTGTGCCCAGGGGACGCCGCGCGTGGTGGACGTGCCCGCGGGGGTGCCGCCGCTGGCGGGCCGCCTGGTGCGCGTGACGGGCACGGCGGTGGAGGTGCCGGCCGTGGTGATCTTCCCGGTGAAGCCGGGACGCCACACGGCCACGGTGCAGACCGCGCTGACGTACCTGGATGCTTCGGGGCGCAAGGTGACGGTGAGTTCGCTGCCCAAGGCGAACTACTACCTGCACGTGGTGGGCTACCCCGTACTGGCGCACGACACCAACCAGAACGACCTGCTGGATCCGTCCGAGCAGGATCCGAAGCCGCCGGACTTCGTGGACGAGACCCGGGACGACGGTGGGGTGGGGCCGTCGCTGGCCGTGAGCTTGAAGAACATCTACCGGGCCCGCGAGTCGGACGGGACGGCGATGGAGCGCTACGACCGGGCGCGGGAGCACGAGTTCCGCGTGCTGGCGCTGGGCACGGGGCAGGTGACGGCGTCCACGGGGGACACGCTGCCCGACGGGGGCACGGCCGGGCGCGTCCTGGACGGAAGCACGCCGGGGGCCACCGAGGATGACCTCGCCTACGACTTCCTCCTGTCGCAGGTCACCGAACCGGATGCGGCGCAGCGGGCGGACGTGCCGGTCGGCGACTACACGCTGCGGCTGGGCACGGACGACTACGGCATCGAGTGCCCGGTCCACCTCGACAAGGAGAAGAAGCAGATCAGCGGAACCTGCGCGGGGGAGTACCTGGCGGAGGTGCTGTCCGCAGCGGACATCCTGTACTTCGAGCTGTTCCTGAGCGGGAACGCGGACAACGTCCTCTACCGCTTCAACTTCTACGGCATCGCGCCCCGGACCGACTACGTGACGGCGAGCAGCCGGGACACGTTGGAGAAGTCCCTGGCCGCGCCGGTGCCAGCGGGGGCAGGGCTGGCGGAAGGCCCCGTTGTTTCGGCCACGGACCGGCCCATCTCGCAGCAGGCCGTCGCCTACTTCGCGGTGTCACCGGAGGACGTGCCCGCGACGGTGCGCATCTGCACGGATCAGGGATGCGCCGGGAACGCGCTCCTGAAGGAAGCGAAGCTGGAATCGCAGGGCGCCGAGTTGCCCTTCAAGATCTCCGGGGAGAAGGGCCGCGCAGGCAAGCTCGTGCAGTTGTCGAAGTTCGGGGCCAATCGCGCACGGCGCTTCGCGCTCACGCTGCCCAACGACCAGGGCTCCATGGAGGGCTCCGCGCGGCAGGGCAACGAACTGGTGCTCCAGGTCCAGTCGCTCACGGGAACGGTGCCGGCCTCGAGCGATCCGTCCGTGACGGCCCTGGGACGACCCCAGGGGCGCTTCGCGCCGGTGAACACCTTCGCCGCGGGGCAGACCCAGGTCCAGGGCGTCAACCTCGCGGATGGTCACCTGTCCTTCGCACATGAGGACTTCACCCTTCCGCAGTTCCGGGAGCAGGTCCGGTTCGTCCGGACCTTCAACAACCAGAGCAGCCTCGTCACGCCGCTGGGTCTGGGGTGGTCGCACAACTACGAGGGCTTCGTCTTCGAGGAGAAGGTGGGCCGCTACACCGTGGTGCTGGGCGGTCAGTCCTATGACTTCCCGACCTGCGGGCAGGTGGACGACGTAGAGCGCACGGCGAGCGACTGCGCACCGGACAAGACGCACGGTGGCGACCTGAGCGTCGGCATCCGCACCGCGCAGGATGGGACGCCCGCAGTCGAATACACGACCACGGACGGAAGCGTCTTCCTCTTCGAGCGTCTCTCGAAGCTCAGCGATGACGTGCGACGGCGCTGGGTCTTGACGCGGTACTCGGACGGACATGGCGACCCGGAGAATCCGCTGCTGGGATGGACGCATGTGCGTTACGCGGGAGACTCGGACCGGGTGGAACGGGTCGAGCGTCAACCCGGCAAGCTCACCCTGGTCTTCACCTACCAGCCCATCCTGCCTGAACAGGCGGAAGGGGGAGCCACCCCCTCGGTGAAGTTCGTCGAACTGCTGCGGCTCAAGGCGAAGACCGAGGACCTGCAACTGCTGTCCTCGGTGGGGGCCTACTACCAGGGCGACGTGCCCCCCGACCTGGAGAACCTGGACACGAGCAAGGCCCTGCACCGCGTGGGCTTCGAGCACGATGCCCAGGGCAACCTGCTGCGCGCGGAGCGTCGCACCGGGCTTCCCCGGCAGGCCTGGGCCTACGCGTACGCGGCGCCCCCGGAAGGAACGACAGGCTATGCGCGGTGGCGGCTCGCGAACGAACTGACCTCCGCCCGCTACCAGCTCACCGCTCATCCGGCGCAGGAGCCGGGTGAAGGCGACACGCTGCCCTTCTTCGATCAGTGGGTGGCTTCGTATGCCCGCTCCAACACCACCAAGAAGACCTACGCACATGTCTCACCGGACGAGGCCGTCGACTCGGTCGTCACTTCGGGGCTGGGGCCCGCGCCGTTCCACATCACCTACGACAGCGAGCTCACGCGCGGCTTGACCCGTCCCGACGGCGTGGCGGTCCAGTACACCCTGAATGACTACGGCAGCACGGTGAGTCAGAAGGTGGGAGACCTGTCGCCCCAGCTTACGGGCTGGATGGAGAGCCAGATCTCCCCCGAGCGCGTCACGCTGCCCAACCAGACGTCGCTCGACTACGGCGTGAATACAGCACACCGGTTGGAGCACGTGACGCTCAGGACGCTTCCCGGTGAGGGAGCGGTGGCGACGACGGGCGTCGGGGTGAACACGCGTCTTCTGGAACAGAAATACATCGACGCGGCCAGTCTGACCTTCGGCGTGCCCAATCTCCGCACGACGCCGGGACCCACCGGCCCGCGCAGCATCCAGACCGTGTTGAAGGCGCAGGGCGACCTCGATCATGTCTCCGTCCTCAACGCGAGCAACGAGCCGGTCTACGCGACAGGAGGGCGGACCTATGACCCGACCCGGCAGGGCACCCTGCTGTCGGAGACCGACGCCCTCGGCCAGTTCATTGAATACAAGGACTTCAACGCACTGGGCCTTCCGACGGTGGTGGAGCTGACCTACCCGACACCCAGCGCCCAGGCGCTGGCGAAGGTGACGCGGCATCTGGGGTACGACCGGTTTGGAAACGTCATCTCCTCGCTCGATACCGAGACGGGCGCCGAGCAGGAGTGGACCTACGACAGCGTGGGGCGGCTGCTGCGCCACCGCGTCCTGGGGACGCCAGATGAGGTGCGGCTCTTCAGCTACGTGCCTGGCGACCGGAGCGTCACCTTCGCGGAATCGCTGCCGGGAACGGAGCCCTACCGGACGGTCGAAACGCGGGAGATTCCCACCGGGACCGAGGCGGGGCTTCTCGTCACCGAGAAGGTTCGGTTCAAGGCCCAGGCGACCGAGCAGGAGTCCGAGGCGGTGCGAACCACCGTCTTCCGGAACGGGCGTCAGGAGAGCTCTCACGACGCGTTGGGGGTCCAGCGTTCGTACCAGTACGTCGACACCGCCGGCCGGCTGACCGGTGTGACCGTGACAAACCCCGGGACGGCCTCGGGGCCCGTCGCGGCAACGGCGGAGGCCAGCTATGGGGAGCTTGACTCCAATGGCAACCCTCATCGGATCACCGACCACAACGGCCTCGTGACGAAGGTCGGGTACGACTACTTCGGGCGTCCGGTGTACTGGGATTACACGGGGGCGGATTCGATTGCCGGGACGCGCGAGACCGAGGAGGTACGCCGCGACGTGTCGGGCGCCATCACCTCGCGATCCTTCGGAGGGCTGACGGTTCGCCATGTGCTGAACCTGAGGCCAGACGAATTGGGCCGCAATCGAGACACCCAGAGCGTGGGCTCTCCCGGCGGTGTGCACGACACGTACGACTACGATGTGTTGGGCCGCGTGGTGAAGCACGACGACCTGATCACCGGGACCTCCGAGACGTTCGACTACGAGGACGTGCTGGGACGGCTGACGCGCTACACCCGCACGACGGCGGCCGGGACGGGCTTCTCGTCGCTCATGTTGGAAGAGGAGCGCGAGTACCAGGACGCGCCGGCAGCCGGCCGTCGCAAGGTCATCATCACCCGCAGGATTCCGTCCCATGGCGTCACGTCGGTGCGTGAGGAGCGTTTCGAGCAGGAGACGGACCTCGCGGGCCGGGTGCTGAAGACGGTCGACTTCGTGGGAGCGGCGCAGGTGGCCACCCACTACACCTACGACGACCAGGGGCGGGTGAAGACGGTCACGAGGCCGCTCAACGAGGTGACGACGTTCACCTATGACCGGGCGGGCAACCTCCTCTTGAAGGAGGAGCCGGGCAATGCGGTGGCGCCGGCGGCGGTGACCCGCTTCACGATCGATGGCGAAGGCCAGGTGGTGGCGCGTACGGGGCCACACCCGGATGACGCGTGGACCTACGGCTACGATGCCTTCGGGCAGCTCACCTCCCGCACCCTGGCGGCCAGCACGAACCAGGCGGCCGCGACCTGGACGTATGAGCATGGCGTGGCGGGGGCCACCGGTGCGGACGGAAAGGTTCCAGACCGCGCGGTGGTGGAGACGGATCCGCTGGGCCGGAAGACCTACCGGTTCTTCAACGCACACGAGCAACTGCTCAAGGAGGTGCGGACGGGTGCATCGGGCGCGGCGGACGCGAACAACGTGTTGACCACGGTGCATGCCTATGACGGGCCGTGGCCGCTCAAGATGGTGACGACCGAGTCCACCAGTGGGTCCGGGGGAACGCCGTGGACGTCCAGCGTGGAGCGCCAGGAGATCGACGACCGGGGCCGGACGCGCAAGGCACGCGAGCACTGGGAGCAGGGCTCCCTCGAGTACGAATACATCACGGAGTCGCCGTGGAGCGGCCGCTCGGTGAGCGTGGTGCAGAAGACCACCGTGGCGAACGCCACCGTGTCCGATCTGCTGTTCACGCTGGAGGTGGACGGCCTGGGCAACACGGTGCGCCGCACGCAGGAGAACCTGGTGGATGCGTGGCGCTTCGACGCCGACGGTCACCCGGTGAAGGACGAACCGGCGGGTGGGCCGGTGACGGACTACGGCTATGAGCAGGGGCGGCTCACGTCCGTGAAGCTGGGGTCGGAGCCTGCGACGACGCTGACCTACGGCCTGGATGGCCGGCTGGAGAAGGTGACGGAGCCCGCGGGCCGCGAGAGGACGTTCACCTACGCGCCCCGGGGCCTCCTGGAGTCGGAGAAGTACGGCCTGGGCAGCGAGACCACGGAGACCCGCTACACCTACGACGCGGGGGGCTTCATGGCCTCGCGGACCCGGGGTTACGGGACCGCGGACGCGAAGCAGTGGATGTTCCAGCACGGCCCCATGGGCGAGCTGCGGTCGGTGACGATGCCGGGGCAGGCGCCGTTCCAGTACGGCTACGATGCGCTCCGGCAGCTTGTGAGCATCAAGCAGCCGGGTGAAAGCACTCCGGTGGAGACCTTCGGGTATGACTTCCTGGGGCGCCGCAACAAGCGGACCCGGGGCACGTCCGAGTGGCGCACCACCTGGGCACAGGGCGTCGCGACGTTCACCGGCCCGGAGTCGGACATCGTGGTTTCGGTGCAGGACGGCCGGGGCCGCACGGTGTCGCAGCTCTTCCAGTCGGGGACCTCGACGGCCAGTTACAAGGACCTGACCCAGGTCACGTATGCCCATGACGTCCAGGACGGGCTCGTGCGGGCACACGAGACCCGCGACAGCGGGGATGTCACCAACACGTTCGAGTTCGACGACCGTCACCGGTTGAAGAAGGTCATCCGGGGCAGCGACGTGGTGACGTACCAGTACCTGGCGGACCGTGACCTCGTGTGGCGCCAGGGCTCCCGGCGCGGTCTGGAGTCCGAACGGGTGGTCGAATATCAATACGACACGCTGTCGCGCATCGATCAGGTGCGGACGTATGAGGGCGCGGCACTCAAGTCCTCCCGGAGCGTCTCGTACGAAGTGGGCGGCGGCAGGCTCACGGAGGTCGCCGACCAGGCAGGCCATGGAACGACAGCCGAGCGCTACTGCTACGACGGGCGGGGGTGGCTGGAGTCCGTTCGGGGCGTGACGGTGGGAGAGGCGGCCGGGTGCGGCCAGTCCGTGGATTCACCGCTCACTTCGTATGAATACGAGTACGACGGGCGAGGCAACCGGCTGAAGGAGCGTTTCCATGGCACCGACTCGGCGATGGACGTGGTGGAGACGACCTACGGCTATGACAGCGCGGATCGGCTCACGGGCGTCCGCTATCCGGATGGCTCGGGTGTGCTGTACCAGCTCAAGCCAGAGGGGCTGAGGAGCGGCGAGCGACGCGTAGAGCACCTGTTGCCGACCGTCCATCTGGACGAGCGGGGCTTCAATGAAGCGACGTCCGCGGATACGGATCTCGCGTATGTCTATAACTCGACAGGCGTCCTGGAGAAGATTGAACGGCAGAGCCCCCAGGGGTTGGTGACAACCTTCACGACGGACAAGGCGGGACGGGTCACGCAGGAGTTGCCCGCTGGGGGCACGGCGACGAATTATCGCTGGGACGCTGCGGGTCGCTTGGCCCAGGTCCAGGCGCCGGTGACGGGTGGAGGGCCTGGAACGCAGACGGTGCAGTACCGCTACGGCTTCGACGGCCTGCGCCGCTTCAGGCAGGTGGGCAGCAACACCCCGACGGAGTACTTGTGGGGCGCCTCTGGGTTGGCGGAAGAGCGGACGGGCATGAGCCGCCTGCTCTACGAGCAGCTGGAGGGCATGACGGTCTCCGCAGGATACGAGCGCATCCTGCATGACGGCCTGGGCAGCACCGCAGCGCGCATGACGTCCGGCGGGCTGCAGTCGTTCCGGTACGACGCCTGGGGTGGTTACCGGAGCAATGCACCCGCCACGGGCGAACCGAGCAGTGGCTTCACGGGACACAGCTTCGACACGGACACCGGGCTCGTGTACGCCCAACAGCGTTGGTACTCGTCAAGCACAGGACGATTCCTGAGTATGGATCCAGTCGGGGTGGAAGCCTACCTGAGAACGCCCAGTGGATTGAACTCGTGGTCGTATGCCAATGGAAATCCGTTGATGTTTACGGACCCTGACGGGCGATCTGCCAGGGATGGGTATGGAAATCAGTTCCTGCCACCAAACCTTCAGGCGGCATGTGCCCGAGGTCCAGGCAATTGCACATCCGCGGCTTATCGTGACGTAGGAAGGGAATGCGCCGGGGGGAATGACGGGGCATGTCTTGTCAAGGCGTCTGTCATCGCGCAGGGAGCCGCAGTTTCCGTCGCGGTGGCCGCGACGGCTGCGCCGGCGGTAAGTCTTTCCGCGACCCAGGCGTTCGTCCGCTACGGATCCAAACTCGCCGTCATTGAGTTTGTAGTGGATGGCGCAGGCGCTGCGATCACTGGGGTTCAGTGCGCGATTGGGAACGGCCAAGCTTGTTTTGAGGCAAATGAGGCTGCTCGCGACATGGCCATGCAGGGGGCTGCCGAGGGAGAGATCGCGCTTTTGAATGGTCTGAAGCGAGCAGGTAAAGCAAGTTTGTCCTGGGCGCGCGGCGCAGTCAGTCGAGCATGGGAACGCATTCCAATTCTTATTCCGCATGGAGGGATGAGTCCTGCCTGGGCCGGTGGTCCTGGGTTCCATTTGCCACAACAGGCGGCTCATGCCCCAGAGCTGCTCAACGGGCCTATGTTGATGAGTGGCGGCAGTCGTGGTGGAGACAGGCCCGGATCCAAAGGCACGGAGGCTCTGTCTGGTGCCATGGATTCCGAGCTCAAGGCCCCTGGGCTCCCTTCGATTCAAGAGGGGCTTGTTCAGGCAGGCGTGCCGCGTGCTGTGGCTGCTCCCGCAACGCTGCTGAACGGCTCTGGGCCAGTGCCAGGTGTTATTGAGGTAAGTGATCGCGTCAAATCAGTTAAGGCCTTCCTGAATTATAATCCTAGCGAGGGTGCAATTGAGTTTGTTTACGATCCAACAAGTAAAATTTTCGTTGTAGGCAAGGCGCCCAGAACAGAAGCCATGTCGCCACACCAGAAGTTGGGTTTCTTTATTGGTGGTGATGCGAGAACCTTGGTTGGTGGGATGTTTAGCAGATCGCCGACTGGTGAATTCAATACTTCCGAGTATAGCGGACACTACTGGCGAAACTGGACGCCTGAAGTCCGGCGTGGTTTTGTTGAGGAGATGTTTCGTATGACTGGTGTTAGGTTGAATCATGTTGAGGGGCCATGATTTTTTAAGGGTTGGAATTCGGGAGGTGTTTCATGGTGCGTTCTGAAAATTCCCACAGGGGTTGGCTGGGTGATGTCGACGAAGGTTTGGAATGGTTGCCTGTTGTTGAGATTGGAGAGCGGGATTGGCTGGGTGTGCGCCGGAGCGGCGAGTGGGTTTTGGATCGTGAGGGACAATTGGTTTCCGTTGAGTCGCTTAGTTTTGTCCCCGCTCTTCCGCTGCTTCAACGGGAAAGAGAGTTGTTTGAGCTTGAGGTTCAGCGGAGACTGGGGGCGGTCGGAATAGGCGATACTTCCAGGTACGGATTCCCAGTTCCGCGGCTTCTGGAACAAGCCCTGCTTGGTGGGATGGAGTTCTGGGCTGACCTTGCGCTCAAGTGGCTGGAGAGCGCAGATGTTGATGAGCGATTGTTGAAGGCGCTGGTGTCTTTGCAGGATGCTCGATGGGCTTCTCAGCGCACGCGTCAAAGGGCAAGGCAGGTCGTCAAGCAGTGCTCCGGACATGTTTGATGGTCTGCAGCGGAAGAATGGCTGTTGTTGGTGCCGTGGTCAGTTGAGTTGAAGGAAGCAGAGGCAGTGGCGGAGCCAAGTCGTGAGCTTCGCGAGCGGAGTGGCCGCGCGTAACTCACTGCCTCACCGTCCGGGCCGAGCCCTCAATGGTGCGGGGGCAATCCGACGAAGCTGTCGCTTCAGGTCCGCCCACCACATTTCGATGGGATTGAAGTCAGGGTTGTAGGTGAGCAGATACACCATGCAGGCACCGACGGCTTCGACAGCCTGACGCACACCCGGTTGGCGTCAAGGTCGTTGTCGTGTGAGAGGGCTCAGCCGAGGCGCTTCAGCTCCTGCACTTGCGGTGAGGGCTTGAGGCGCACTGGGCCCACTGGCGTCCAGTCGCGGGTGTCGCGGCTCCAGCGCTCGGGGGACGTGCGCGGGCGCGCTGGTACACCTGGTGGCGCTGGGCGAGCAGCGCCGCTTCGCGGCCGAGGTGTCTGTCCTCGGGCGTGACGAAGCGGATGGCGGAGTGCCGGTGCTCCGTGTTGTGCCAGGTGACGAAACGCGCCGTCCACGCTTTCGCGTCCTGCGGCGAGGTGAAGGCGCGCTGGGGGAAGGAGCGGCAGTACTTCAATGTGCGGAAGAGGGCCTCGGAAAACGCGTTGTCGTCCGAGACGCGGGGCCGCACTTCTTCTTCAAGACAGGCGGCCCGAAAGGCCTCGGAGATGACAATGGGCTATGATGATGGGGATGCCACGGAGGGCCTGTTCATCAGGGAGCCTGCGTTGCGTGAAGTGGCCAAGGCCCTGCCTGGTTTGTCTTTTGTGGGCATCCAGGAAGCAGTCGGAGTGGATATCACGCCACTGTTTGCTCATGGAGGGGTTCGCGGGCTTTTTGAGATCCCGGTCAGTACTACCGAAGCCAGGTTCCAGTATGAGCCGGAGGCGTTTCTTGACTGGGTCCGTTCCTGTTTTCGCGATTTCGACTTTTCAAAAGGCGTTTGTTTCTGGTTCAGCGGTGAGCCACATGGCATCCGCGGGGACTATTGGATTGAGGCCAGATTGAGCGGAGTCGAGGACCTGTTGCCGCTATGGTCCGCCCTGGGGGCGTCGAGCGTGCTCGTCTCTTCAGAGGCCAGGAAATGCATCGTGGGCATCTTCATGGGCGAAATGGGCTGGGAGATGTTCCGACAGCCCTGATTCACGCCTCGGGTAATCCGGTCGTTGTCCAAAGCGAGCCGAAGAGCTTGAGGACGAGATGAGGCCGTGTCCGGAAGTAGCCCAGGCCCGAGCGCAGGGCCTGTTGCAACTCGGTCATCTCGTCGAAGAGAAGGTTGTGCGTGGCCCGCTGGCGCAGGGGCCGCCACAGCCGTTCAATGGGTTGAAGCTGCGGGCTGTAGGGCGGCAGTCGGTACAGGGAGAGGTGAGGGAAGCGGCGCAAGGCCCAGTCCACCGGGCGCCCTCGGTGCCAGGGCGCGTTGTCGATGATGAGGACGACTTCGCGTCATGCCGTGGCGGGATAGGCGCGGGCGACGTCGAGCAGGTGATGGGCGAAGGCCACCTGCATGCGCTTCGTCTTGGAGAGGCCATCCTTGCGACGCGCCCGGGTGCGGCTGCCGTAGAGCCTGCTCGTCACCGCCCCCGTCGTGAGGTCGGCGGAAGCGAAGGTGTGCACCACGTCCTTGCAGTCGCGAGTGCCAATGACAGGGCGGCGTCCCTTCACGCCCAGCGTCGCCGTCAGCGTCGGCACCATGGGAAATCTCGCTTCATCCTGGCTCAAGAGGGCGATGTCACCTGCTTGCGCCTGGCGTTTTTTTCGCTCAACTCCTGCCGCGCCTGCTGCTGGCGTGAAGCGTCCGCTCGAAGGAAGCGATAGGTGGGCCGGTACAGCCGCACACCATGGCGACGGCAGAAGTCTCCCATGGCCGTCTCCCGCGCCCGAATCCCCGTCTGGCGGTAGAGGAAGTCCGCCAGCGCCTCATGCGTCCAATTCGCCCGCTTGACGCCGCAGGCCCTTGGCCCCTGCTGGACCCATCCCAGAATGGTGGGCGCCAGCCCCTCGGGAATCAACGGCGTGCGGCCCGGTGCCCACTGAATCCTCAACCCTCTCAAGCCGCTGGCCCGATAGCGGGCGAGGAAGCGCTGGATGTTGCGGGGTGTCGTCCCCAGGTCCTCGGCAATCTGCTGCTGAGACCGCCCTCGGGACGTCATCAGCACCGCCTGGCACCTCTCACGCAAACGTCGGTCCTCCGTCGTGCGGAAGCAGGATTCCAGCTCGCTCCGCTGCTCTTCGCTCAGCGCCAGTCCGCTCATGCTCTTTCAACCCGGCAGACACGACGGATTCTTCCGGGCCGTGAATGAGGCCCGGGTTGGCGGGAAGGGTTGCGCTGGTACGCCATGCGAGGGAGCAGCCATGGAGGCTGCTGTCATGGCGGGAAAGGACATTGGGCGCACGGGCCTGAAGCCGGTGCGCCCTGGACGTCCTCACCACCACCTCAGCACATCGAATCGCACTGGGACGCTTGGCGACACGTTCCACAGCACCAAACCGTTCCCACTGCGCACGGTGGACAGGGACCGCAGTCACGCGTCTCGCCGCAGTTGTCCTGGGTCGCCCCGCATTTGGAGGCACAGGTGTTGGGGTTCGAAACGCAGGGCTGTGAGCACTGGTGGGTCTGGGAATCGCACGTTCCCCCATTCGTGCAGGAGCCGCAGTTCAATGTGCCGCCGCAGCCATCCGCGAGGGTCCCGCAGCGAGGCCCCGGGGAGCTGCAACTCATTGCGGTGCAGCCTGTGTACAGCTCTGCCTGCTGTCGAGTGGGCACTCCTCCGTCCGTAGGGGTGTCCCAACCGCCGATGACCATCATGGCGGAGTTTGAGTCCAGGGACAGTGCTCGGCCCTCGCGATGCGGAAACTGGAGGGGAGGCTCAGTGTACCAAATATAGTTGATATTAAGTCGCTCGACCCCCGTCGACGCCAATCCAGTAGATAGATCCACACCGCCAGATATCCGCACGGCTTGGTTGGATACGAGGGTCGCCTGATGCCCCCGTCGGGGGATGGTGGGTCCTGAGGTTGTTCCCCAGAGATTGGTATCCGGTGAGTAGTGATAGGTCTTGCCTACGGGATTTCCATTCTCCCAACTCACTCCGATGACCACCACCTCATAGTGTCCGTTTGCAAAGCGGAGGGTCGCGGTGTGTCCGGCGCTGATGATCCCGGGGCTGTCGCTGCTCCGAGACCAGGTATTCGTGGTCGGATTGTAGAGCTCGTGCTGAGCCCGGTTGCCCAGCACAAGCACACGCCCGTCATTGAGCCGGGTGGCTGAATGCTCTGAATAGGGAAACGAGGGAGGTGCCACGGTCGTCCAGGTTCCGGTCGCCGCATCAAAGATTTCCGCGGAGGCGAGGCCCTGCGCAGACGTCGTATTGTTGCCGCCGACGACGAGCACCTTGTCGTTCACTATCCACGTGGCCGTGTGGCGGACGCGAGGCGTGCTCATTGGTGCCACGATCGTCCATGTGTCCTGCGCGGGGGTATACGTTTCCGCGCTACGCCAATCCCCACTGGAGGTGACTCCCCCTGACACGAGGACCTTGCCATTGTTCAGCGACGCCGCAGCAGCATGGTCATACCGACCATCGTTCATGGGCTGTGCGCTCTTCCATCTAGGGGTGCCATTGGGATTGTGCAGTTCTGTGAGGCGGATGCCCCCGGAGGTGCCTCCGCTGGTGGTTCCTCCCGCGATCAGGACCTGATTATTGTAGAGTCTCGTCGAGGTGAAGCTGCTCCGAACCGGAGCGGCTGGCTCCAGGACGCTGATCGTGGCCTTCTGCTGAGCGAGCTTGCTCGAGTCAGGAGCTGCTGCCTCCTTCGCCGCGTCCCGGCCCGCATTGGAAGTACAGGCCAACATCCATGCCGCCATTACCACCGCGGCCACGCGCCCCCTCATCATCTGCAGCTCCAAGGTTTTCTCCGGGAGGGGCCGGATTGCATGCTCCTGGCCCCATGGCGTCCGTCACGGACCCGCCTCAGGCTACCAGACCCCTGCGAATGAATGACAACCACGGAGCGTGGCGGTAGGGCACGGGAATCGAACTCGCCAGGGACCGCTCTCGCGGCCCCTCATTGGTTTTGAAGACCAAGCCGGCCACCAGGTCCGGAGGCCCTACCGCTGGCGATTACCGCCGCTTGGACCGGGCCCCGTCAATCCACCTGATGGAGCCCACGGTTTCACTGACAGATGCCCGGGCAGTCCGCACTCGCCCCGGGAGCGCACGTATCGGACGGATCATCCACGCAGCTTGTCCCCGTCGTGCAACCGCCGAAGAGTCCGCCGCAACACCGGATGTAGCCCTGGGGCACGTCGCACGCCGTCGGGAAGCTCTCACACGTCCCCGTCGAGGAGCGTGCGAACGCCACCTCCTGCGGACAGAGGATCGGCTCTTCCTCGCCGTCCCCCGTGCACGCTCCAAGCCCCAACACCGCCACCGTCATCAGCCCCAGCTTCATCCAGGTTCGCATGGCGGACATCAGGGCAGGGCAGGGCGCTTCTAGTCCAGCCCCCGCTCCCACAGGTCGTCCTCATCCAGACCCATCAGGTGCCCGACCTCGTGCATCACCGTGATGCCAATCTGTTCGATCAGCTCCTCACGCGTGCGCGCGAAGCGCTCCAGGTTCTTCTGGTACAGCACGATGGACGCCGGGAAATGATCCGCCGCGTCCGTCACGCTGCGCTCGCCCACCGGTGTGCCCCGGAACACGCCCAGGATGCACGGCGACAGGGGCGGCTGCTGCCCCAGCAGGTCCTCGTCCGACGGCAGGTCCTCCACCGCCAGCGTGACGTTGTCCATGTACTGCTTCACCTGCGCGGGCAGGGCGCGCATCGCGTCCTCCACCGCCTGGTCGAACGCCGCCTCCTCCAGCGCCACCGGCGGCGGAAGCTCCTCGGGCGCCAGCACCTGCGCCCGGCCGAAGCGCTTCTTCGCCTCGCGCGCATCGCCCTTCCGCTCCGCGATGAGCCCCAGGTAGTGGTGCGCCCACGCCTCGTCCGGTGCGTCCTTCAGGACCCGTTCAAAGGATTCCTGCGCGGGGGCCAGGCGGCACAGCTCGAACAGCGCGATGCCTCGCTCCAACTGCGCGTCCGGCGAGCGCGGCATGTGCTCCAGCGCCGCGTCCAGGCTCTTCAGCGCGGCCTCGCACTCACCCAACTGGTTGAGGCCCAGACCCTCCAGGAGGAGGAACTCGTAGACGAGCTCCACGTCGTCGGCCTTCTGCGCCAGCTTCCGGCCCCGGGCACACCACTCCAGCCCTTCCTCCACCGCCTCCCGGTCCTCGCCCGTGCGGCAGACCAGGAACTCGGCCGCGCCGAAGAGGATCTCCAGGTCCTCCGGCGCCACCTTCAGGGCAGCCCCGTAGGCCCGGCCCGCGTCCTCCAGCCGACCCACCTCCACCAGCGCCGCAGCCCGGTAGTGCAGGGCTTCTGGTGACTCCGGGACGTCCTTGAGAAGGGCCTCGGCCCGGGAAAGCGCGGCTTCGAAGTCGGTGGCCTCGAAGGCGTCCGCCACCCGGTCCAGTCGCGCGTCCACGCCCTGTGCCTCCCCCTGCTTCGCCGTGCGCTTCATCATACGGCCGGGCAGCTAAGAAGCCGTGCTTCGCGTTGTCAACGACCGGCGTGGCTGTTACCTTCCAGCGCCCCGTTTTGCCCAAGTCCCCGTGAACATCCTGGTCGTAGACGACGATTACGAGCTGTGCACCATGCTCTCTCGCTACCTGGAGATGCATGGCTACACCGTGTTCTCGGCGTCGGACGCCCTGCAGGCGCTGGACATCATGGAGCGGCACCCCGTGGGGCTGGTCATCACCGACTACCTCATGCCCCACCTGGACGGCATCCACTTCACGGAGATGCTCAAGGCGGACCCCCGCTTCCAGTCCATCTCCGTCCTGATGATGACGGCCAGCAACGACGCCAACATCTCCGACCGGGGCCTGCGCAAGGGCGTGGCCATCACCCTGCAGAAGCCCCTGGACATGGGTCAGCTGCTGAACCTCGTGCGCTTCGCCGAGTAGCCCCCGGAAGGTCGCCCGTGCCCCCCGTCCGGGCGGGCTGGAAGGCGTCCGCGGGGCCACACGTTTGCCCCTTTCCGTTGACATCGTCGATGCGACCCTTATGTTGGCGCTCGACATGGCCGAGTGCTAACGGCCATCCCCATTCATAGAAATTCCCCAAGTATTATCGGAGGTTGCGATGGCAGCGAAGGAAATCTTCTTCCACCAGAACGCGCGTGATTCCATCCTGCGCGGCGTTAGGATCCTGGCGGATGCGGTCGCGGTGACGCTGGGGCCCAAGGGCCGCAACGTGGTCATCGAGAAGAGCTTCGGCTCGCCCACCATCACCAAGGACGGCGTCACCGTCGCCAAGGAGATCGATCTCGAGAACCGCTTCGAGAACATGGGCGCCCAGATGGTGAAGGAGGTCGCGTCCAAGACCTCCGACAAGGCGGGCGACGGCACCACGACGGCCACCGTGCTGGCGCGGGCCATCTACGAGGAGGGCCTGAAGCTGGTGGCCGCCGGCCACAGCCCCATGGACCTCAAGCGCGGCATCGACAAGGCCGTGGAGGTGGTGGTCGCCGAGCTGAAGAAGATGTCCAAGACGACCACGGACAAGCAGGCCATCGCGCAGGTGGGCACCATCTCCGCGAACGGGGATGAGACCATCGGCCAGACCATCGCGGACGCGATGGAGAAGGTCGGCAAGGAGGGCGTCATCACGGTCGAGGAGGCCAAGGGCCTGGAGACGACCCTGGACGTCGTCGAGGGCATGCAGTTCGACCGCGGGTACGTGTCTCCGTACTTCGTGACGAACCGCGACCGCATGGAGGTCGTCATGGACGACCCCTACATCCTCATCAGCGAGAAGAAGGTCTCGTCGATGCAGGACATGATCCCCGTGCTGGAGCAGGTCGCGCGCTCGGGCAAGCCGCTGCTCATCATCGCGGACGACATCGAGGGCGAGGCGCTGGCCACGCTCGTGGTGAACAAGATCCGCGGCGTGCTGAACGTGGCCGCGGTGAAGGCGCCGGGCTTCGGTGACCGCCGCAAGGAGATGCTCAAGGACATCGCCACGCTGACGGGCGGCATGGTGGTGAGCGAGGAGCTGGGTCACAAGTACGAGAACCTGAACCTCACGGACCTGGGCCGCGCCAAGCGCATCACGGTGGACAAGGACAACACCACCATCGTGGACGGCAGCGGGCAGAAGGCGGACATCGAGGGCCGCATCAAGCTCATCCGCACCCAGATTGAGACGGTCACCAGCGACTACGACCGCGAGAAGCTCCAGGAGCGGATGGCGAAGCTCGTGGGCGGCGTGGCGGTCATCAACGTCGGCGCGGCGACCGAAGTGGAGATGAAGGAGAAGAAGGCCCGCGTGGAGGACGCGCTGCACGCGACCCGCGCGGCCGTCGAGGAGGGCATCGTCCCCGGCGGCGGTGTCGCCTACATCCGCAGCCTCAAGGCGCTGGACGGCCTGAAGCTGGGCGGCGAGCTGGACTTCGGCGTGGAGATCATCCGCAAGGCCCTCACGGAGCCCCTGCGCAAGATCGCCAGCAACGCCGGCGTCGAGGGCGCGGTCGTCATCAACAAGGTCAAGGAAGGCACCGGCGCGTTCGGCTTCAACGCCCGCACGGAGACCTACGAGGACCTGGAGAAGGCGGGCGTCATCGACCCGACCAAGGTCGAGCGCACCGCGCTGCAGAACGCCGCCTCCGTGGCGTCCCTGCTGCTCACCACCGAGGCGATGATCGCCGAGCGCCCGAAGAAGAAGAGCAAGGGCGCTGTCGGTGGCTCCGGCGGCGGCATGCCGGACTACGGCGGCGACGACATGGACTACTGAGCCCCGCGCTCAGTCTGAGTCCCACGCGGGACGGGCCTTCCGGGGTCCGTCCTTCGTGAGCTTCCGGCCCCGTGGGCCTCGCGCGATGCGGGGCACCCGGGGCCGGTGCATTTTCAGGCCGCGGGCTTCTTGAACGCGAGCCCCAGCTCCCGGCTGAGCGCCGCGGTGTCGGAGAGCAGCTTGGGCAGGCACGCGGCGGCCCCGGCGCGCAGGGACGCCAGCGCCGTCTCCATCGTGAGGTGCTCGGCCAGCACCACGAAGGGCGCGCCCTGGCTGAGCCCTCGGCCCAGCTCCAACGCCTTCTTCCCGTACGCCGGCGCGAAGTCCCACGACACCACCACGCCCACGGGCGGCTCCAGCGCCGCCACTTCCGAGCCCGTGATGATGCGCGCCTCCAGTCCCAGCAGGGCCAGGGCCTCCGAGATCTGCCGCGCCGTGGCGGGGTTGTCCTCCAGCACGTCCACCCGGCGAGTCGTGGGGCTGGCCACGGGGGCGGGCGCGGCCGGCGGTGCGTACAGGCCCTGGCGCAGGAGCGTTCGCACCTGGCGGATGTCGTCGAAGGGCTTGAGCAGGTAGTCCACCACGCCCAGTTGCAGCGCCTGCTGTGTCGTCACCAGCGACGGGTAGCCCGTCATCAGGATGACGCGCGAGGCGGGGTCGAGCCGCCGCGCGTGCTGGGCCAGCTCCAGGCCGGACAGGCCCGGCAGGTTCTTGTCCGTGACGATGAGGTCCACGGGGGTGGAGCGGAGCAGCTCCAGCGCGGCCTCGCCGGTGGCCGCTTCAATGACTTCGCACTCCTTGTCCATCAGGTCCTTGAAGACCATCCGGATGATGCCCTCGTCGTCCACCACCAGCAGGCGCTTCCTCTGGGGGAG
>NZ_RAWD01000143.1:0-23592 GCF_003612065.1 Corallococcus sp. CA047B | reverse complement strand
GGGTGGGGCAACGGACAGTTCGAATACAACACCAACCGCGCGCAGAACGCGTCGCTGGACGGCGAGGGCAACCTGGCCATCACCGCTCGGCGCGAGCGCTACCAGGGCAACGACTACACCTCCGCGCGCCTCTCCACGAAGGGCCGCTTCACGCACACCTACGGCCGCATCGAGGCCCGCATCATGCTGCCCGCGGGCCGGGGCATCTGGCCCGCGTTCTGGATGCTGGGCGCGGACGTGGACCAGGTCGGCTGGCCCGAGTGCGGTGAGATCGACATCATGGAGCACCGGGGGCAGATCCCCTCCATCGTCCGCAGCTCGCTGCACGGACCGGGCTACTCCGGCGGGCAGAACATCGGCCGCGAGCACGCCGTCGGCGGCGGCAAGCTCCAGACGGACTTCCACGTGTACGCGGTGGAGATCGAACCGGAGCGCGTGCGCTTCATGCTGGACGAGACCGTCTACTTCGAAGCCACGCCGGACAGCCTGCCCAGCGGCCGGAAGTGGGTCTACGACCATCCGTTCTTCATCATCCTCAACGTCGCGGTGGGCGGCTCGTTCGTGGGGCCTCCGGACTCCTCCACGGTGTTCCCGCAGACGATGAAGGTGGACTACGTGCGCGTCTACGCGAGGCCGACGCCGTGAAGTTCGCCCGCGTGTTCCTGCCGCTGGTGCTGCTGCTGGCGTGCTCCTCGGAGCACCGCCCGCGTCCGCCCGGCGTGCTCTTCGTCTCCGTGGAGCAGCAGAGCGCGTGGGTGCGCAACTTCAACCCGTTGTTCGCGGGCGCCGGTGCGCGCTGGCCCACCCGGGCCGGCGTCTACGAGTGCATGCAGATCTTCAGCTCCGCGCAGGGCAAGTGGGTGCCGTGGCTTGCCACCCAGCATGCGTGGACGGAGGACCAGAAGACGCTGCGCTTCACGCTGCGCGAGAACGTCCTCTGGTCCGACGGCAAGCCCTTCACCGCCGAGGACGTCGCCTTCACCTTCGGCCTCCTGAAGAAGCACCCGGCGCTGGATGCCGGTGGCGTGTGGCGCTTCATCACCGACGTGAAGGTGGAAGGGCCGCGCACCGTGGCCTTCACCTTCTCCCGCGTGTACCTGCCGGGCTTCGCGGACCTCGCGCACCAGATCATCGTGCCCCGCCACATCTGGGAGCACGTCGCGGATCCGGTGACGTTCACCAACCCGGAGCCGGTGGCCACGGGGCCCTTCACCCAGGTGACGCTGTTCCGCAACCAGGTCTACGAGCTGGGCCGCAACCCGCACTACTGGATGCCCGGCAAGCCCGCCGTGTCCGCGCTGCGCTTCCTGGCGTTCCCCACCAACGACCAGGCCAACATGGCGCTCGTGGAAGGGGAGGTGGACTGGGCGGGCAACTTCGTTCCGGCGGTGGACCGCACCTTCGTCTCCCGCGACCCCGCGCACCACAACCGCTGGTTCCCGCTCTACGGCAGCACCGTCTTCCTGTACCCGAACACCACGCGCCCCCCGCTGGACGACGTGCGCGTGCGCAAGGCGCTGAGCATGGCGTTGGACCGCGACCGGTTGGTGGAGGTGGCCATGTACGGCTACACCCGCCCCGCGGACGCCACCGCCCTCAACGACGCGTACACCGGCTGGAAGGACCCGGAGGTCGCGAAGGATTCCTGGACGCACTACGACCTGACGCAGGCGAACAAGCTCCTGGACGAAGCGGGGCTGGCGCGCGGCGAGGACGGCATCCGGCGCCTGCCGGACGGCAAGCCCTTCGCGGTGGATTTGGAGGTCGTGAGCGGGTGGTCGGACTGGGTGCGGGCCGGGCAGGTGGTGAACCGGGACCTGCGCAAGCTGGGCATCTCCGTGCAGCTCAAGACGTACGAGTTCGGCACCTGGTTCACGCGCCTGCAGAAGGGCGAGTTCCAGCTGGCCATCTCCTGGTCGCTGGACGGGCCCACGCCGTACAACTTCTACAAGTGGCTGCTGTCCCCGCGCACGGTGCGTCCGGTGGGCGAGGTGGCGGCGGCCAACTGGCACCGCCTGGGAGACGCGGAGGCGGATGAGCTGCTCATCCGCTTCGAGCGCGCCGGTACGCCGGAGGAGCAGCACGCGCTGATGTCCGCGGTGCAGAAGCGCTTCTCCGCGCTGGCGCCGGCCATCCCGCTGTTCCCCAACCCATCGTGGGGCGAGTCCAACTCGCTGCGCTTCACCGGCTTTCCCACCGAACAGAACCCCTACGCACGGCTGGCGCCGCACGCGGAGCCCGACAGCCTCCTGGTGCTGACGGAGCTCACCCCGAGGGAGCGCTGAGCATGGGTCGCTACATCCTCCGGCGCATGGGCTTCTACCTCATCGCCGCGTGGGCCTCGCTCACGCTCAACTTCGTGATTCCGCGCCTCGCGCCCGGCGACCCGGCCGCGGCCATGTTCGCGCGCTTCGAGGGCAAGGTGGCCCCGGAGGCGATGGGCGCGCTGAAGGCCGCCTTCGGCTTCACGGACGCGCCGCTGTACGCCCAGTACTTCACCTACCTGAAGCACCTGGTGCAGGGCGACCTGGGCATGTCGTACGCGTACTTCCCGTCGCAGGTGACGGAGGTGATTGGCACCGGCCTGATGTGGACGGTGGCGCTGGCGGGTGTGGCGGTCCTCATCAGCTTCGCGCTGGGCTCCTTCCTGGGCGTGCTGGCCGCATGGAACCGGGGAGGGTGGCTGGACTCCGGCCTCGCGCCCGCGCTCGCGTTCCTGGGCGCCTTTCCGTACTTCTGGCTGGCGATGCTGGCGCTGTACCTCTTCGGCTTCGTGCTGGGGTGGTTCCCGCTGCGCCACGCGTACGGGCACGACATGGAGCCGGGGATGACGTTCGCGTTCGCCGCGGACGTGGCCCGGCACGCGGTGCTGCCCGCGACGTCCATCGTCGTGGCGACGCTGGGCGGGTGGATGCTCGGCATGCGCAACACGATGGTGGCCACGCTGGGCACGGACTCCATCCGGCTGGCGCACGCGCGCGGCCTGCCGCCCCGGCAGGTGATGCTGCGGTACGCGGCGCGCAACGCGCTGTTGCCCAACGTCACCAGCTTCGGCATGGCGGTGGGCTTCGTGCTCTCCGGTTCGCTGCTCACGGAGATCGTCTTCTCCTATCCGGGCACGGGCTACCTGCTCATCCTCGCCGTGCGCAATCAGGACTACCCGCTGATGCAGGGGCTGTTCCTGGTCATCACCCTCGCGGTGCTCGCGGCGAACTTCGCAGTGGATCTCATCTGCCTCTGGCTGGACCCGAGGACCCGCTCGAATGCGTGACTCCCTGCGAAGGCTCCTCCGCCACCGGAAGGCGGCGGTAGGCGGCAGCCTGCTCTTGTTCTTCCTCCTGCTCGCCCTGGTGGGCCCCTGGTTCGTGATGGATCCGACGGACCTCGTCGGCCGTCCGCACCAGCCGCCGTCCTCGGCGCACTGGTTCGGCACCACGGGCCAGGGCCAGGACGTGCTCGCGCAGACGGTGGTGGGCGCGCGCGAGACGCTGGCGGTGGGCTTCGCGGTGGGCGCGCTCGTCACGCTGGTGGGCGCGCTCGTGGGCGTGACGGCGGGCTACCTGGGCCGCCGCGTGGACGACGTGCTGTCGCTCACCACCAACGTGTTCCTGGTGATCCCCGGCATGCCGCTGGCCATCGTACTGGGCGCCTACCTGCCGTCCGGCCCCATGCGCATGGTGGCGGTGCTGACGGTGGCGGGCTGGGCCTGGAACGCGCGCGTGTTCCGCGCGGAGTCGCTGGCCCTGCGCGGACGCGACTTCGTGTCCGCGGCGGTGGTGACGGGGGAGAGCCACGCGCGCATCGTGTCGCGGGAGCTGCTGCCCAACATGGCGTCGCTCCTGGGCTCGTCCTTCATTGGAAACACGCTCTATGCCGTGGGCGCGCAGGTGGGCCTGGAGTTCCTGGGCCTGGGCGACGTCAGCGCGGTGACGTGGGGCACGAACCTGTACTGGGCCGGCAACGACGCGGCGCTGCTCACGCGCTCGTGGTGGATCTTCGTCCCCACCGGTATGTGCATCGCGCTGGTGGGCTTCGCGCTCACGCTGGTGAGCTCCGCCATCGATGAGCTGACCAACCCCGCGCTGCGCGTGCACAAGCCCGCGCCGCTGCCTAGGGGGACCGTGGCGCCCGTGCACGTGGACCGGCCCGCGCCGGGCGTGCTCCTGAGCGTGCAGGACCTGTGCATCGACTACGCGACGGAGAAGGGTGCCTCCCGTGTGGTGGACACCGTGTCCTTCGACCTGGCGCCGGGTGAAGTCTTCGGCCTCGCGGGCGAGTCCGGCAGCGGCAAGTCCACCATCGGCTCCGCGCTCCTGGGCCTCCTGCCGTCCTCCGCGCGCGTCACGCAGGGGCGCATCCTCTTCAACGGCATGGACGTCACCGCGCTGGAGGGCGCCGGGTTGCGCGCCTTCCGCTGGCGTCAGGTGTCCATGGTGTTCCAGAGCGCGATGAGCGCGCTCAACCCGGTGCTCACGCTGGGCGAGCAGTTCCACGACACGCTGGCGGCGCACGGCCGCGTGTCCCGCGCCACGTCCTACGCCCGCGCGCGGGAGCTGCTGGGCATGGTGGGCCTGTCGCCGGACCTCGTCACGGCGTATCCCCACCAGCTCTCCGGAGGCATGCGGCAGCGGGTGGGCATCGCGCTGGCGCTGGCCCTGGAGCCCCGGCTGGTCATCATGGACGAGCCCACCACGGCGCTGGACGTCGTGGTGCAGAAGGAGCTGCTCCAGCGCATGGTGGAGCTGAAGCAGCGCCTGGGCTTCGCCATCCTCTTCATCACGCACGACCTGCCGCTGCTGCTCGCGCTGGCGGACCGCGTGGGCGTCCTCCAGGGCGGCAAGCTGGTGGAGGTGAACACCTCCGAGGGGCTGCGCACCGGGGCGCGCCACCCGTACACGCAGCTCTTGCTGTCGTCGTTCCCGCACCTCATCGCGGGCGACGTGTCCGTCACGTCGCACGCGCCGGCGGCACCGGAGCTGTCGGTGTCCCGGCCGTCCACGCGCGTCGCCGCCATCCCCGGAGGTCACCGATGAGCGCGCCCCTGCTGGAGGCGGAAGGGCTCACCCGCAGCTTCTCCGTGGGCGGCTTCTTCTCCCGCGAGCGCCGGCCCATCCTCAAGGGTGTGTCCTTCTCCCTCCAGCCGGGGGAGATCGTCGCGCTGGTGGGCGAGTCCGGCAGCGGCAAGAGCACCCTGGCCCGGCTGCTGGCGCGGCTGGACATGCCGGACGCGGGACAGCTGCGGCTCGCGGGGCGCGACGTGCTCGCGGACGGCAGCGCGCAGGCGTCGCTCGACTACCGCGGGCGCGTGCAGATGGTGTTCCAGGATCCGTTCGCCTCGCTCAACCCCGTGCACACGGTGGCGTACCACCTGGAGCGGCCGCTCGTGCGCCATGGCCGGGTGCCCAAGTCCGGGCTGCGCACCAAGGTGCTGTCGCTCTTGGAGTCGGTGGGCCTGACGCCCGCGGAGCACTTCGCGAAGCGCTTCCCGCATGAGCTGTCCGGCGGCCAGCGCCAACGCGTGGCGGTGGCGCGCGCCCTGGCGGTGGAGCCGCAGGTCATCATCGCGGACGAGCCCACGTCGATGCTGGATGTGTCCACGCGCAAGGGCGTGCTGCAACTGTTGCGCGGCCTCACGCAGGAGCGCGGCATCGGCATCCTGTTCATCACCCACGACCTGGCGAGCGCGCGGCACCTGGCCGACCGCATCCTCGTGCTCTACGCGGGCACGGTGGTGGAGGCGGGCCGCGCCGAACAGGTGCTGGGCCAGCCGCGCCACCCGTACACGAAGCTGTTGCTGTCGGCCGTGCCGGATGGCGTGGACTTCCTCCAGGCCGCGCTGCCGGTGCGCCCCTCCACGGGCCTGCCTCCGCTCGTGGGTTGCCCCTTCGCCCCCCGTTGTCCTGTGTCGGAGCCGCGCTGCTCCACCCTTCCTCCCCCCGACGTCCTGCCGGCCGCGAACCACCTCGTTCGCTGCCACCTTGAAGCTTCGAAAGGAGTTACCGCCGATGCGTCAGTTTCCTCCTGACTTCCTCTGGGGTGTGGCCACCTCCGCGTATCAGATTGAAGGTGCCACCACGGTCGACGGTCGTGGCGAGTCCATCTGGGACCGCTTCGCCGCCACGCCCGGGAAGATCAACGACAAGTCCGACGGCTCGGTGGCCTGTGAGCACTACCGCCGCTGGCCGGAGGACATCGAACTGATGCGCTGGATGGGGCTGAAGTCCTACCGCTTCTCCATCGCGTGGCCGCGCATCCTCCCCGCGGGCCGGGGCCAGGTGAATACCGCCGGCGTGGACTTCTATTCCAAGCTGGTGGACTCGCTGCTGGGCGCGGGCATCGAACCGTTCGTCACGCTCTACCACTGGGACCTGCCGCAGGTGCTGGAGGACCAGGGCGGCTGGCCCATGCGCTCCACCGGCGACGCCTTCGTGGAGTACGCGGACGTGATGAGCCGCGCGCTGGGGGATCGCGTGAAGCGGTGGATCACCCACAACGAGCCCTGGTGCATCAGCGTGCTGGGCTACGGCAACGGCGAGCACGCGCCGGGCCACAAGGACTGGTCCAAGGCCCTGGCCACGTCGCACCAGCTGCTCGTGTCCCACGGCAAGTCCGTGCAGGTCATCCGCTCCAACGTGAAGAACGCGGAGGTGGGCATCACCCTCAACCTCACGCCCGGCGAGCCCGCGTCGCCCAGCCCCGAGGACGCGGACGCCTGCCGCGACTTCGACGGCGGCTTCAACCGCTGGTTCCTGGAGCCCCTCTACGGCCGTGGCTACCCCATGGACGTCGTGGAGGACCACGTGAAGGCGGGTCGCATCCCGAACGGGAAGCTGGACTTCATCCAGGAGGGCGACCTCAAGACGATCGCGGAGCCCACCGACTTCCTGGGCGTGAACTACTACTCGCGCGCGGTGCTGCGCAGCAACCGCATCCCGGAGGAGAAGAACGCGCCCCGCACGGTGTTCGTGAACCCGGCGAAGACGGACATGGACTGGGAGGTCTACCCGAAGGGCCTCACGAAGCTGCTCGTCCACCTGGAGTCTGAATACAAGCCGGGCCCCATCTACATCACGGAGAACGGCTGTGCGTACTCCACGGGCCTGAGCGCGGATGGACGCGTGCACGACACGCAGCGCGTGGACTACCTGCGCACGCACCTGGAAGCGTGCGCGGACGCCATCGGGCAGGGCGTGAACCTGGCGGGCTACTTCGCCTGGTCGCTCCTGGACAACTTCGAGTGGGCATATGGCTACGAGAAGCGCTTCGGCCTGGTCTACGTGGACTACGCCACCCAGCAGCGCACCCCGAAGGACAGTGCCCACCTCTACCGCGACGTCGTGGCCCAGAACGGCCTGGACGTGGAGCAGGCCGCTTGAAAAAGCTCTTTCTGACGACGTGTCTGGCGCTGTGTGGCGCGCAGGCCGTGGCGCAGCAGCCCGGGGCAGGGGCTCCCGCCCAGGCGCCGGCCGCCAGCCAGCCGCCCACCGCGGGCCCCGTGGACGCCACGGCGCCGGCCGCTCCGGTCGTCCCCGCCGAGGCCGCACCGGCCCCGGTGGCCGCGCCCGCGCCCCCGCCCGAAACCACCGTGCACGGCGCCGCCGTGCGGACGACGGTGACGCGCGTGATCCACGACGAGCGCGGCTTCAAGCTCCAGGTGGACGGCCGGGACTTCGCCATCCACGGCATCAACTGGGGCTACACGCCCATCGGTGAGAACTACCGGTACTCGCTCTGGACGCAGCCGGAGGACTTCATCAAGCAGGTGCTGGCCAAGGAGATGGGCCTGCTGCGCGACGCGGGCATCAACGCCATCCGCCAGTTCGACGACATCCCGCCCCTCTGGGTGGAGTACATCTACCGGAACTACGGCATCTACACGATGCTCAACCCGCTGATGGGC
Source organism: Corallococcus sp. CA047B (assembly GCF_003612065.1). Taxonomy (NCBI): domain Bacteria; kingdom Pseudomonadati; phylum Myxococcota; class Myxococcia; order Myxococcales; family Myxococcaceae; genus Corallococcus; species Corallococcus sp. CA047B. The sequence goes on along the minus strand of NZ_RAWD01000143.1, from coordinate 15,692 downwards.
CGCTACGGCCACGCCGTCAACGGAGTGATGGTCCCCAACATCGACTACTCGAACCCCGCGCACCGCAAGGCCATCCTCGACGCGCTGGCGGAGAAGGTCGAAGTCTACCGCGACGTGCCCGGCGTCCTGATGTGGCTGTTGGGCAACGAGAACAACTACGGCCTGCACTGGACGTCGTTTGAAATCGAAGCGCTGCCCGGCCACGAGGACGCCGCCCGAGCGGAGTCGCTGTACACGCTCTACGGTGAAGCGACGCGCACCGTGAAGAAGCGGGACACGAACCACCCCGTGTCCATCGCCAACGGCGACCTGCAGTACATCGACCTCATCGCCAAGCACTGCCAGGACCTGGACGTGCTGGGCACGAACGTCTACCGGGGTGCCACCGCGCGAGACCTGTTCGCGGAGGTGAAGCAGAAGCTCAACAAGCCGGTGTTCTTCTCCGAGTTCGGCGCGGACGCGTACGACGCCCGCGCGGGCCGCGAGGACCACGTCGCGCAGGCGGAATACCTGCGCACGCAGTGGGAGCAGATCTACCTGGAGAGCTACGGCCAGGGCCTGTCTGGAACGGCCGTGGGCGGCTTCGTGTTCCAGTGGGTGGATGGCTGGTGGAAGATGGGCCAGGAGGCCAACCTCTCCATCCACGACACCACCGCGTCCTGGCCCAACGGGGGCTACACGTCCGACTTCGTCCCCGGCCAGAACAACATGAACGAGGAGTGGTTCGGCATCGCGGCCCTGGGCCCGCCGGACGCCAATGGCATCAGCGGCATCCAGCCGCGCACCGCCTACTACGTGCTCCAGGCCGCCTTCCGGTTGGATCCGTACGCGCCCACCACGAACCCGGACACCATCCGCCAGTTCTTCGCGGGCATCCGTCCCTCCGCGCTCACCAGCAGCTACACGTCGTCGGTGGCGCTGGCGCGCACGGAAGAGCTGAGCGCGGTGCGGGTGTCCAACCTGCGGCTGCTCCTGGATAGCTCCCTGTCGCGCGGCAGCATCGCGACGGTGCGGCCCAACCAGAGCTCCGCGGACCACACCGAATCCATCTTCTTCGACCTGGCGTTGCAGCCGGCCAGCGGCGTCTACGGCCGCGCGTCCTTCAACGTCGTGGGCAACGTGGCGCAGAACCGGCTCAACAACCTGTTCTACGAGAACCGCGGCACGCCCGCCGCGCCGGGCGCGGGCGCGGGCATCCCCACGAGCCCCGGCTCACCGCCGACGTCCAACAACCCGCTGGATCGCTTCGCGCTCTACCAGGCGGAGTTCAAGTTGGACCGGACGGACTTCGCGCTCGACGGCTACTACCGCACCGGCCACTACCACTGGGGCGAGGAGGGCGACTTCTTCGGCCTCTACCGTGAAGCGAACTACGGGCCGAACCTGGACATCTACCACGGCAACGCGCCCTTCGGCGTCGTGTTCACGGGCAAGCGCAACCTGGAGGGCCTGAAGGTGGCGGTGGGCCCGGAGCTGTACTGGGGCGCCAACCCGTCCGCGGTGGCCAAGTACCGCAACAACGTGGGCCCGGTGAACATCACCCTGGTGCACCAGGAGGACCTGGCGCAGGGCGCCTCGTCCAACACCGCCTCCGTGGTGCGTGAGCGCATCGCGCGCAGGACGGCGCTGAACTTCCAGTACGCCACCGGCAAGATGGTCCTGGACGTGGGCGGCCTGATGTCCGCGCCCCAGCGCATCGGGGAGACGTTTACCTATACGCGGCAGGCGGCCGCGGACGCGCCCAGCTACCTCAACAGCGGCTATGACGTGCTCCAGGACCAGGTGCAGTTCCTGGACACCCTGGGCGCGAAGGCGCGGCTCACCTACGACATGGGCATGGTGCGCTGGCTCCTCCAGTCCTCCATCCGCGGCCTCGTCGCGGACAGCGGGCCGGAGCAGGCCAACATCATCACCGGCTGGAGCCTGCGCGAGAGCGGCCGAGGCAACCACTACGCCGGCCAGCTGGGCGCCGCGCTGCAGTTCGGCACGATCCAAGTCTCCCCGAACCTGCTCTACCAGAAGCCCCTCGTCGGGCCGAACCCGACCATCGAGGACGCGTTCGACCCCGCCACGGGCCAGTACTTCGCGGGCGTGCGTCCGCGCAACGTGCTGGTGGATGCCTTCACCGTGTTGGACAACCGCGAGACGCTGGGCGCGGAGCTGCTCATCACCTTCGACCCGACGCCCGGCACCTGGTTCTGGGCGTGGGACCGGGATCTGCGCGAGGACGCGCCGTTCGCGGCGGGCCTGGACATCGTCTACCGCCACCAGCCCACGTCGCGTGACGCCGGCATCGCCATCCTCGCGGATGGCAGCACCATCGCCTTCGGCCGCTCGCCCGTCGCCCGCGACGAGTGGGAGACGACGCTGCGTCTGGTGGGCAATCCCACGCAGCGCCTGCGCCTGTTCGGCACGGCGTTCGTGGGCAGCAACCAGTCCTCCGGCGAGGACGACCGGCAGATCCACCGCTTCGGCCTGGACGGCTCCGTGCTCTACGACACGCTGCTGCTCGCGGCCCAGTTCCACTTCAACGACTGGGGTCCGTACGACTACCACCGCGTCTTCAACCTCACCTACCCGGTGCAGCTGGGCGGGGACCTGTCCTACGGGTTGAAGAAGCCGGTGCTGGGCGCGGTGTCCACGCGCTTCGGTCTGCGCGGCCTGGTCCGCATGCTGGATGAGTACTCGGAAGGCCTCAACGACCGGGGCATCGCCGAGGGCCTGAAGGGCCGCGAATACGAGGTGGGCGCGTATGCCATCCTTTCTCTCTGAGGGACGACGCATCATGAGGACTGCTCTGCTGGTGGCCGCCGTGGCGTCGCTGTCCGGCTGCTACGACGACCCGACCATCGTCTACGGCCGCTCGCTGGAGGACCTGACCTTCGTGGTCACCGACCCCCTGATGGGCGTCTACCCGAACACGTCCGTGCTGGACGACCCGTACAACCCCTTCCGGCTGTCGGGCGTGGGCACCGAGACGAAGTGGGACATCCAGTCCGGGGCGAGCCCCGTGGCAGGCTTCTACTCCTGGGCCACCATCCTGGCGCAGGGGCCGTACGGCGAGGCGCAGTACTACGTGGGCGTGCAGCTGGCGGCCATCTACCAGCGGGGCCTGGCGGATCAGGCCAGCCTTCCGCAGACGCGGGAGATGGCGGTGAAGGCCTTCCAGTCCGTGCTCGACAACTTCCCGGACGCGGTGACGTACGACGCGTCCGGCACCATCGCCTATGACCTGGTGACGCCCGCGTACAAGGGCGTCGTGGAGCTGGGCGGCACGGTGACGGGCGGCTGGGTGATGGTGAAGACCTCCAGTGGTGCGGACCGGGCGGTGAAGCCATGAAGAAGCCGTTGTGGGGATTGCTGTTGATGCTGTCCGCCTGCCGCCCGGATCCGGGCCCGGCGGACTACTCGGACCAGGGGCCCATCGGGAACAACACCGACGGCGGTTCAGAGCCCGCCGCGGATGTGCTGCCCGGGCCGTTCCCCTTCGAGGACGGCCAGCGCCGCCTGATGGTGGGCATCTTCTACGAGACGGGCCACTCCGAGGAGGTGGTGCTCGACAACGTGGACACCAACTTCTACCTCTACGACAACACCGTCTATGTGGAGGACATCTTCGACCCCGTGGCGGACCGCGTGGAGGGCAAGTTCGCCACGAAGATCGTCCAGAACGGCAAGCCGTGGATGGGTTTCGGCGTGCACTGGACCAGCGTGCGCAACCTGGACACGTGGAAGACGCTCCACGTCAGCATGAAGTCCGCGGACGTCGCCTTCGCGAACGTGAAGGTCGGCATGTCCAGCGGCGTGAAGACGGAAGAGAAGGGCTATCCGCTCGCCGCTTCGAAGTACGGCTACGTGAATGACGGTGCGTGGCATCACCTGGCCATCCCCATCGCGGACTTCACCGCGGCGGGCCTGAAGCTCAATGCCGTGTCGTCACCGTTCACCTTCGCCGCTGAAGGTGGCGCCGCCGGTCAGTCTCTCCTGCTCGACAACTTGTACTTCACCGCGAACTAGGCAGGACGCAGTGCCAGGAGGGTGGGCCGGCTGTCGAGGATGACAGCCGGAACGCCCGAGCCTTGTCGTGACGTCGCCGGCGCCCCCGCGTCCAGCGCCGTCAGGGCAGGGAAGCAGCTCCTCCAGCCAGGCAGTCCCCCTGCGTTTGACGCGCGTCCTGGTCGTGCGTCCAGACGCATGCCTCACGGTGTTCCTACTCAAGGAGTCGTCCCCCAATGTGTGAATATTCAGCGGAGTTGTCAAGAACGGGCGCAAAGCCAGTTCTGCTCGAAGCACCCCCCGGTGTCTGGCTGAAGCGGGCCTTCGCGGCGGTCGCGCTGCTGGTGTCCGTGCTGGCCGCTTCACCGGCCCAGGCCCAGACGAACGTCGCCCTGAACCGCCCCACGACGACGTCCTCCGCGGAAGGCAACTTCCTGGGGGAGTACGCGGTGGACGGCAATGGCGGCACTCGCTGGGGTAGTGCCTTCACGAACAATGAATGGATCACCGTGGACCTGGGGCAGACGCGCACGATCTCGCGCGTGGTGCTGACCTGGGAGGCCGGCTACGCCACCGGCTACAAGATCCAGGTGTCCGCCAACGGCACGACCTTCACCGACGCGCTCACCGTGACCAACGGCGACGGCGCGGTGGATGACCTGTCCCTGCCGGCGGGGACCACCGGCCGCTACGTCCGCATGCAGGGCGTCGCCCGCTCGGGCGCGTTCGGGTATTCCCTCTGGGAGTTCGCCATCTACGAGACGGGGGGCACCACGCCTCCGCCCGTCACCACGGACCTGGCGAGGAACAAGCCGGCCACGGCGTCCAGCGTGGAGGGTGACTCCGAGTACCTGCTGCCGGGCTTCGCCTTCGACGGGCTGGGCACGACGCGCTGGGCCTCCGTCCCCGCCGTGGATCCCCAGTGGATCCGCGTGGACCTGGGGTCCTCCCAGGTGGTGGGCAAGGTGGTGCTGGACTGGGAAGGCGCCTACGGCAAGACGTACACGATTGACGGCTCCAACAACGACACCACGTGGGTCACCCTCAACACGGTGACCAACGGTGTGGCGGGCCGGCGGGAGATCCCCGTCTCCGGCACCTACCGCTACATCCGCATGCGCGGAACGGAGCGTGGCACCGGGTATGGCTATTCGCTGTGGGCCTTCGAGGTGTATCAGTCCGGCGGCACCAACCCTCCGCCGACGCAGACCACCAACCAGACCCTCAAGCTGAACTTCCCGGAGCTGGCGTACGCGAAGATCAACGTGTCGCCCGCGCCCATCAGCGTCACGCCGGTGCCGGAGGAGGGCAACACCACGCCGTCCGTGCGCAACCCGCCCGGGCCGTTCACCTACCAGCTCACGTTCCCGCCCAACACGACGGTGACGCTGTCGAAGAACCAGTTCTCTCCCACCCAGCCCAACACGGACATCCGGCTGGCGGTGGTGGACTACAATGGCAACCAGCAGCGCGGGCAGTCCGTCAGCGCGCTGGCGGTGCAGGGCGCGGACTGGAACGTGGAGATCTACTCCACGGGCAACGGCCCCACGGATCCCCGCGACCCGACCATCATCCCGGACCCGTACGTGGCGCCCGCGCCGCTGCCGGTGACGGGTTCGTTCCGGCTGGTGACGCCGACGAACAACACGATGGTGACCACGACGCGCCGTCCCACGCTGACGTGGGCCCCCGTCACGGGCGCGACGAACTACAAGCTCTACGTCAACCTGTCGCGCAACGACTACGACTGGATGGCGCCGGGCAGCCTGTTGGATCGCTACACGCAGGTGGCGTCGCAGACGGGCACGTCCTTCACCTTCACGGAGGACCTGCCGGATCGCTGGACGTACAAGTGGTACGTGGTGGCGACGTTGTCGGGCAGCACGCCGCGCTCGGACATCGGCAACTTCAGCGTGTACCTGCCAACGGTGGAGACGCAGGCGGACGGCGTCAACCTCATCAATGGCGCGCGCGACCTGAACAAGAACGGCGTCATCGAGCCGTACGAGGATTGGCGCAACCCCATCTCCGTGCGCGTGAACGACCTGCTGGGCCGCATGACGCTGCATGAGAAGGCCATGCAGATGTTCTACGACGCCAAGGAGTACCCGCTGGCGGGCTTCCAGATGGGGCCGCTGTCTCCCACGGACATCCCGATGTTCCAGAAGGCGTCCGCGGCCACGCGGCTGGGCATCCCGCACATCGACGCGGGTGACTCCATTCACGGCTACAAGACGAGCTGGCCCACGCAGCCGGCGCTCGCCGCTTCGCGCGACCTGGACACCGTCTATGAGATGGGTGACATCCAGCGCAAGGAGCAGATTGCCATTGGCAGCCGCGGCACGCTGTCGCCGCTGGCGGAGGTGAACACCAAGGTCCTCTATCCGCGCACGCAGGAGGGCAACGGCGAGGACGCGGAGCTGGCGTCGGGCATCACCCGCGCGTTGATCGCCGGTCTCCAGGGCGGCCCGGAAGTGAATCCGAACTCCATCTGGGTGACGACGAAGCACTGGCCGGGGCAGGGCGCCGGCGGTGAGGCGGGCATCACCTACGATGGCACCACCATCCACTACCACATGCGTCCGTGGCACGCGGCCATCGAGGCGGGCACCAGCGGCATCATGCCGGGCTACGCCGGCAGCTGGCTGCTGGGGCCGGAGGGGTACGGCGCGGGTGACAACCCGGGCATCCTCAACTACCTGCGCACGAAGCTGAACTACGACGGCGTCATCTGCTCGGACTGGCTGCCTTCCGGCGCGTGGGTGCGCTCCGCCACGGCGGGTTCGGACGTCATGGGCGGCGCGACGCCGTCCGCCATGGCCAACTTCGAGAACGAGGTTCCGCTCTCCCGCATCAACGATTCGGTGCGGCGCATCCTCGACCTGAAGTTCCGTCTGGGCATCTTCGAGGACCCGTACAAGAACGGCCCTGCGGGGACCTCCGAGTGGCACACGGCGACCAGCAAGGCCGCCGTGCGCCGCGCTTCGCAAGGGGCGATGACGCTGCTCAAGAACGACGGCGCGCTGCCCATCCGGCTGCCTGCGGGCGGGAAGATCGTCATCGCGGGTCCCCGCGCGGACGACATGTCCTGCATGGTGACGTGGCGTTCGGACTTCCACGGCTATGAGTTCGGCGACCCGACCATCTACGCGGCGGTGAAGGCGCGCGCGGAAGCGGCGGGCCTCACGGTCTACAAGGACAACGCCCCCGCGGGCGTGACGCCGGACGCGGCCATCGTGGTGGTGGGCGAGAGCTACTTCACGCACGGCACGGAGTGGGACAAGGAGAAGCCGTACCTGCCCGGCGACCCGATTGGCCCGGCCCACGACGCGAAGTGGGGCGACCAGTTCGGCGTCATCAACAGCTTCAAGTCGCGGGGCATCCCCACGACCACGGTGATGATCATGCCGCGGCCGTATGTCCTGACGAACGTAATGCCCATCTCCAACGCGTTCCTCATCGCCTACCGCCCCGGTGACATGGGTGGCTTCGCGGTGGCGGACGTGCTGTTCGGTGACGTGCTGCCGCGCGGCAAGACGCCGTGGCAGCTGCCTCGCGCCATGAGCCAGGTGGGCACGGACGTGGAGAGCGGCCAGTTGGAGCGCTGGGATCTGCCCTACGACCTGGGCGCGACGGACGCGGAGCGGGCGACGATCCGCTCCAAGATCGCCTTGGGCCAGCACATCGAGCCCATCTACGGCAACCCGCTGTTCCAGTACGGCGCGGGCATCCAGGGCTTTGGCCTGACGGATGCGACGGCGCCGGTGGCGTTCAGCCTGCTGACGCCGGCGAACAACCTGGTCATCACCGGCACGCGGCCGGCGTTCACCTGGAACGCCAGCAGCGATCCGCAGACGGGCATCCAGCGCTACGAGGTCTTCATCGACGGCAACCCCGCGCCGGTGGCGATCACCAAGACGCCGTCCGCTCCGCTGGAGAGCCTGAAGCTGGCGAACGGGACGCACACCTGGTTCGTCAAGGCGTTCAACTGGGCGAACGGGGTGACGCAGTCGCCCACGTTCACCTTCACGCTGAACGACACGACGCCTCCGGCGGCCTTCGCGGCGCTGTCGCCGTCGGCGGGCCAGGCGGTGCCGGGCACGTCCACGCGCTTCATCTGGGAGCAGACCACGGACGTGGGCGCGGGCGTGTCGGAGTACGTGCTCATCGTGGACAACGCGGACCGCACCCCGACCATCCTCCGGAGCGCGGCGACCCCGGCCGGGACGAACCTGGCGCGGGGCAAGAACGTGGCGGCCACCTCGTCCGAGTTCGGCAGCCCGAACGACGCGGTGGACGGCAGCTTGACGACGCGCTGGTCGAGCGTCGGCACGGCGACGACGGGTGACACCGACTCCATCACGGTGGACCTGGGCGCCATCTACTCCCTCAAGCGCATCCTGCTGAACTGGGAGGCCGCGTACGGCCGGCGCTACGTCCTGGAGACGTCGCTGGACGGCGCGACCAACTGGGTGGCGCTGAAGACGGTGGACACCGGCGACGGTGGCATCGACGACTGGACGGGCCTCACCGGCGTGGGCCGCTACGTGCGCATGCGCGGTGTGCAGCGTGCGACGGCCTACGGCTACTCGCTGTGGGAGTTCGAGGTGTACGGCGTGGGCACCGAGCAGACGACGGTGAACGGGCTGTCCACGGGCACGCACACGTGGCGCGTGCGCGCGGTGGACGGCGCGAACAACACCACGCTGTCCTCCGGCCCCGTCACCTTCACGAAGTAGGCGGGTGAGGGTTTGAGGTGAAGGGGAGGGGCGGCCGGACGACGGCCGCCCCTTTTTTCATGGCGGTGACCGGCGCGGGGGGCAGGGTCCGTATCCGTTGTGTGCCCGAACCCCTGTCCTTACTGTGCCGCGTCCCGCCGCTCCTGGTCGTCGTCGTCGTCCTGGGCCTGGGGTGCGAAGCGCCGGAGCCGCCTGCCACACCCCCTCCTCCTCCGGATGCTCCTCCGAGGGCTTTGACCTACGCGGTGGAGCGCTACGACTACACCTTCGACCTCACGACGCGGGAGGCCCGCTCCCGGCTGTGGCTGGACGTGAAGGAGCAAGATGAGGGCGAAGGGTGTCTGTCCATCCCGGCCCCGGAGGGGGTGACGGGCGTGCGATGGCAGGGCGGGGCTCCCACGCGCATGCGCACGGCGGAAGGGAGGCTGGAGCTCTGCGGGTGGTACGAAGGAGGGCCGCTCTTCCTCGACAGCCAGTATGTCGTCCCGGAAGCCACGCACCTGTCGACGCAGGTGGGGTTCTCCCGCCGTCCGGTCGTCGGCGGAGACTTCTCGTACCTGCTGGGGTGGTTGGAGTCCTGCGACCTCTTTGGCCCATGTGATGACGCGCCCGCGCGGCTCGCGCGCTTTACGTTCGACGTGAAGCATGCGTCGGGGGAGGTGGTGCTGTGCCCCGGACGCCTGTCGCGGCGGGATGAAACCCATACACGTTGCGAGCTGCTGGAGACGCCGGCGCCCACGTACTCCTCCTTCATGGTGGCCTCCCTCCCGGCGTGGAAGCGCACGCGGCTGGTGGACTCGGACGTGGCCTTGGTGGAGCTCTATGAGGCTCCGGGTGGCCTGCTGGGGCCGGCACTGGACGCGGCGGTGATGGAGGATTTCTTGAGGTGGATGATCGCGCGTTTCGGTCCGCTTCCGTATGGCCGCGAGCTGCGCGTGGCGTCAGCGCCCACGGAGTGGCTGGGCATGGAGCATCCGGCCAACATCCTCCTGCGCGACAACCTGCCGCTGTTGCCGAAGGACTACGCCAACATGACGCTGCACACGTGGATGCACGAGGTGGTGCACCAGTGGGCCGGCAACCGGACCACCCTGGCCAGCGCCCAGGACTATCCGTGGAAGGAGTCGGTGGCTGAATACCTCACGTATGTCTATGAGGACGAACACCGGGACGGCGAGGCGGCATCCACGCTCGCGTACTGGGACCGGCTGGCCCGCACGACGTCCTATTACCTGCGTCCTGCGGACGAACCGGCGCCGCCCTTCATCTCCTTCGTCAATGACATCTACGGCTCGGGGCCGATGATCCTCCTCTTGCAACTGGAGTCACTGCTGGGCCGGGCCCCCGTGCTCGCCGCGCTCCAGGCGTTCCTGGCCGAGCCGGGTGCGCGGAGCATCGAGGACCTTCGCGCCGCGCTCGAAGGTGCGTCTGGCGTCAGTCTCCAGCGCTACTTCGAGACCTGGGTGGATGGGGAAGGGGAGCCGGATTGGCCCTTCTTCCAGGTGGAGTGGCGTGAGGAGGATGCGCTGTCATTGACCGTGACGCAGAAGACGACAACGGGCACCGTGTATCCCTGCGTGGTGGAACTGGAGCTCCAGGGGGAGGCCCCGGAGCAGCGTCAGCGTGTCACCGTCTCCTACGGACTGGAGCCCGTGTCCGCGACGGTGCAGACCACCGTGCCGCTCCCGCCGTGGACCGTCCGGCGGGTGGCGGTGGATCCCCGGAGCAGGGTGGTCAACCGCAGGAGCGCGGGGCTCCTGCGGGAACCTGCCCTCATTCAGCGGAGGCTGTAGGTCATCGTTGCACGAGGGTGCCTCGCGCCCCGGTCGTCACGGGGTGTCGGCCATATCGTCAAGCTGCCCCTGCGCTGCCTCGCGGTAGTAGGGGACGACTTCGACGGACAGCACGTCGCGCATTTCCTTGCGAGCGTCCTCGTAGTTGCCCGCGTCCTGGTGCCTGTACATCCGGTCCAGCGCGTCCATGAGTCGGTTGGAGCCTTCCGAGATGCGGTGGGAGCACTCGCGGAGGAGCGCAAGTGCTCCGTCATCTGACTGGAGTGCGGATGTTGCGTCAGGGATGGCAACCTCATCCGCCGTGCGGTGCAGAAGCGCACGCGTGTCCTCTGTAAGGACAAGGGGGGCTCCTTCGCGGAGCACACGCTGCGATAGGTCCCGTATCGCGTCCCAGTCGGGTTGGGTTGTCATCAAGCGCTTCCTCTTCGGCCCGCACTTCAGGTCCCGCCTTCGTCGACGACCGCCTGGATGGCCTGCTCCAGCCAGCGGCGGGTGGAGGTGTTGCCCGACGCGGACAGGTGATGGCCGGGCATCAACCGGCAGCTGATGAGAAAGCCGCTCCAGAGGATGTTGAGCCGGGCCGCGCGCCCCTCGCCATCCGGTGGGCCGAGCCAGCGCGCCAGCGGCTCCAGCGCCTTCTCCCGCAGCAGCTCGACCGTCGTCGCGTAGGCCTCGGGATCCGTCGCCGAGAGGATCAACATCGCCAGGGGCCCCGGAGCGTCCTCCGCGCCGAAGAAGAGCGACACCACCTCCTCACCGAAGCGCCGACGCTCCACCTGCAACAAGGGGGTGATGTCGAGCACCTGCTCCAGCGTCGCCCGGTACAGCCCCTGCTTCGAACCGAAGTAGCGGCCCACGAGCGAGGAGTTCACCCCCGCCAGGTCCGCGATGTCGCGCACCCCCGTGCTGGCGAAGCCACGCGTGGAGAACAGCGTCCGGGCGGCGTCAATGAGGGTGGCGCGCGTGCGCTCGGCGTCACGTTGACGCGTCGAGGACCTGGGGTCGGGCGGAGGCGGGATGTACACGGTTGTTTACCTATGTCAGGAATTCAGGTATATCCAGGGATGTACACGGCCGTGTACATCGTACGCGGCCGCCCAGCCGAGGGGAAGTGCGCGGATGACTGCGACGACGAAGGGCGAGCTGTCTTTCTCTCCGGAAGCGTTGAAGGAGAAGTACCGGCAGGAGCGGGAAAAGCGGCTGCGCGCGGATGGCGCTGCCCAGTACCTTCCGCTCCAGGGCGTCTTCGCGGACTTCGACAAGGACCCCTACGTCGAGCCCGGCTTCACCCGCCCGGCGCTGACCGAGCGGGCGGACGTGCTGATCGTCGGCGGTGGCTTTGGCGGCATGCTGGCCGGCGCTCGCCTGCGTCAGGCGGGGGTGGAGTCCTTCCGCATCATCGAGAAGGGCAGCGACTTCGGCGGCACCTGGTACTGGAACCGCTACCCGGGCGCGGCCTGCGACGTGGAGTCGTACATCTACCTGCCGCTGCTTGAGGAGACGGGCTACATGCCCAGGGAGAAGTACGCCAAGGCGCCGGAGATCTTCGCCCACTGCCAGCGCATCGGACGGCACTTCGACCTCTACAAGGCCGCCTTGTTCCAGACGCTGGTGCGGACGATGGACTGGGACGAGGGCACCCGTCGCTGGAACATCACGACGGACCGGGGTGACCTCATCGCGGCACGCTTCGTGATCATCGCGGGCGGCATCCTCCACAAGGCGAAGCTGCCGGGCATCCCGGGCATCGAGACCTTCCAGGGCCACTGCTTCCACACGAGCCGCTGGGACTACGCATACACGGGGGGCAGCCCGACGCGCCCCATGACGAAGCTGGGCGACAAGCGCGTGGGCATCATCGGCACGGGCGCGACGTCGGTGCAGGCCATTCCGCACCTGGGCGCCACGGCCCGGCATCTGTATGTCTTTCAGCGCACCCCCTCGGGGGTCGGCGTGCGAGCCAACCAGCCGACGGACGAAGCCTGGGCGAAGTCGCTCCAGCCGGGCTGGCAGCAGGAGCGCATCCGCAACTTCTCCGCGATCGTCTCCGGCCGCCAGCAGCCCGTCGACATGGTGAACGACGGCTGGACCTACATCTTCCAGGGATTGGATCTCACCCAGGCCCGTTCGGCGGAGGAAGCCGCCGAACTGGCGCAGGTGTCTGACTTCCGCAAGATGGAGGAGATCCGCGCGCGCGTGGGCGCCATCGTGAAGGATCCCGCGACGGCCGAGGCGCTCAAGCCCTATTACAACCAGATGTGCAAGCGGCCCTGCTTTCACGACGAATACCTGCCGACGTTCAACCGGCCCAACGTCCAGCTCGTCGACACCGAGGGAAAGGGCGTGGAGCGCATCACGCCCACCGGCGTGGTGGTCAACGGAAGGGAATACCCGGTCGACTGTCTCATCTACGCCTCGGGCTTCGAGGTGGCGGGAGAGTTCACCCAGAAGCTGGGCTTCGACATCCGCGGGAGGGGCGGCCGATCGCTGCGTGATGCCTGGGCCCAGGGCCCGGCCACGCTGCACGGCATGCACAGCCGTGGCTACCCCAACCTGATGCTGTTCACCACGACCCAGAGCGGCTGGGCGATCAACTTCGTGCACATCCTCGACGAGCAATCACAGCACGCCGCCCACATCATCGCGCGGTGCCTGCGACAGGGCGTCGAGGTGTCCGAGCCCTCGGAGCAGGCGCAACAGCAGTGGTGGGACGTCATCCTCGGCCGGCTCAAGACAAGCGCCACCTTTGGCGGGGCCGACTGCACGCCGGGCTACTACAACAACGAGGGAATGAAGGCGGGCCCGGAGATGATGAAGTTCGCCACCTTCGGCGGTGACACGCTCGCGTTCATCGACGTGCTGCGCGAGTGGCGCAAGGGCGAGGAGCTCGTGGGCCTGGAGCTCACGCGCGGCGGGGCGGAGGTCCCGTCATGAGCGCTCCCATGTTCCGATTCCTCTCCAGGTCCCTGGCCGCCAGTCTGGTGTTGGCCGGGGCCGCGGTGCTGGCCGCTCCGCCCAAGGCCTGGCGCCAGGAGGTGGTGGTGGCCGGCTCCCCCTTCCAGGGCGTCCACGGGCTCGTCGTCGACGGCAAGGGCCACCTGCTGGCCAGCAACCTGTTGGGCCAGACGGTGCACTCCGTCGACCTGAAGACGGGCGCGGTGAGCACCCTGGTGGGGCCTCCGCTGGGCGGCGCGGATGACGTCACCCTGGGACCCGACGGCTCGGTCTACTGGACCGGCTACTTCACCGGCCAGCTGATGCGGCGCACGCCGGATGGCAAGACGCGCGTCATCGCGCGGGGGCTGCCGGGCCTCAACTCGCTGGCCTTCCGCGGCGATGGCCGGCTCTACGCCACCCAGCTCGGCGCGGCGGATGTGCTGTGGGAAGTGGACCCGAACGGCAGGAAGCCGCCACGCAAGGTCATCGAAGGGCCCGGCTTCCTCAACGGCTTCGAGTTCGGCCCGGACGACAAGCTCTACGGCCCCCTCCTGCTCAAGGGGCAGATCGCCCGCATCGACGTGGACACGGGCGGCATCGAGCCCGTGGCCCAGGGGTTCGCGATGCCGACGGCCGTCAACTTCGACGCGCGGCGCGAGAACCTCTACGTGGTCGACGCGGCGCGGGGCGAGCTGGTGCGGGTGCGGCTGCCCTCGGGCGACAAGGAGGTCGTCACGACGCTGCCCACCGGACTCGACAACCTGGCCGTGGGTCCCGACGACCAGGTGTATGTGTCCAACATGGTCGACAACGACATCCGCGTGATCAACCCTGCGGATGGCTCGGTGCGGGTGCTGGTCGAGGCGCGCTTGAGCGTGCCGTCGGGCATCGCCGTGGCGCCGGATGATCCGGACGAGCGGGTCTACGTGGCGGATGTGTATGCCCTGCGTCAGGTGGGCGGCCTGAATGGGAAGATCCACCAGACGGACCGGGTGCTCTCCTCCCCGACGAACTTCCCCATGAACGTGAGCGTGAGCGCCTGGCACGTGGTGCGCAGCACGTCCTATCTGGGCGGCCACAGCAGCGTGCAGGTGCTGGAGCGGGCCACGGGAAAGCTCCTGCGGACCCTGCCCAACACCCACGGCGTCCAGGGGGTGGTGGAGCTCGCGGACGGCACGCTCATCCTCGCCGAGGGCGCCACGGGCCGGCTCGTGCGAGTGGACACGGCCGAGCCCGCGGTCACCACGGTGCTCGCCGAGGGGCTGGAGGGCCCGGTGGGGCTCGCGGCCGATACAGACGCCAAGGAGCCCGGCGTGTACGTCACCGAGGTTCGCTCGGGGAAGGTGACCCGGGTGCGGCTGTCGGATGGCGCCAAACGCACGGTGGCCAGGGGCCTCAAGGGCCCCGAGGGCATCGCCCGACATCCGGACGGTGGGCTCTTCGTCGCCGAGGTGGGCCGCAAGCAGTTGGTGCGCATCGATCCCGCCACGGGCCGGTCGACGGTGATCGCGAGCAAGCTGCGCATCGGTCTGCCCGAGAGCGCTCCCTTCCCGCCGGGCTACCTGCCCACGGGCGTCGCCGTGGGGCGCTCGGGCACCGTCTACCTGACGTCCGACATCGAGAGCGCCCTCTACCGCTTCGTCCCCGAGCCCTGAGAGGACGGCCAGGCCGCAGGAGCGCGGGGCTCCTGCGGCGACCTTTCGGCTCAGGGTTCGATCTGCGGCTGCAGCGTCCAACTGAAGACGGTGTCCAACATGGAGAGCGTCCCGGACAGCTCGCCATTCGGCTTCACGAGCTGAGGTGTGGCGTTGGGTTCACCCGAGTCCGTGAAGAGGATGTTCCCGGGGGAATCCAGCTCCGGTCCCTGGCAGTCCTTGCCACTGACGGCGACGCTCACGATGCGTCCGTCGCCGAGCGCCGATCTGTACGCGCGCGATGGGTGTGACAGCCACTCCTGGGTGTCGGGATCCGGTGACTTCAATTCATTGAACGGGTTCATCAACATCGCCCCGCCCGTGGGCCCCATCGAATACTTCGTGGGCCCGAACGAGTAGTTGCAGCCATGGCTCGAGTAGCCGATATCGAGCGTGAAGTCCCCGCTGGCCGCCAGGATCATGAAGGCCCCGAGCCGCTTCGTGTGCGGGAGGTTCGGATGATCATAGTCCGCGGTCGCGAAGGCCCCCAGCACCTGGTACTCCAGGTTCGCGTCGATGATCTTCCCCCGGCC
>NZ_RAWD01000142.1:0-23649 GCF_003612065.1 Corallococcus sp. CA047B | reverse complement strand
GGGCAGGGCGGGGCGGGTGAAGGAGGTGATGTCCATGGGGCCTCGGAAGGATGGGGAGGGGCGTCGCCGTCCCTGTTCCTCCAGGCTGACGCCCGGACCTTCGCGGCCTTACACCTGCATTTTCAGGAGGGCGAGCAGGCGCAGTCCACGCACCCCTCCGCGCAGCAGTGACCGCACAGGTCCACCAGTTGTCGACCCAGGGCCTGACGGGCACGGTGCAGCCGCACGGCGGCGTTGTTGGCGGAGATGCCGGCCTCCTGGGCGAACGCGGCGACCGACATACCCTCCAGGTCGACGCGGCGTACGGCCTGGGCGTACTCGGGCTTGAGGGTGCCGGCGAGTCCCGCGACGCAGCCGCACACGGTGGCCTCCAGACCCGGGTCGTCCTCCGTGGACAGGGGCTGCTCGCGGCCCAGTGATTCCAACGCCGAGGATTCGCGCCGCATGCGCCGGTGCGCGTCCACCAGCGCGTTGCGCAGCAAGCGGTAGAACCAGGCCACCGCGCTCTGCTCTTCGCGCAGGGAACCGCCCTGTTCCATGCCCTTGACGAAGGCGGCCTGCAACACCTCGCGGGCTGCTTCCTGACTGCCCACGCGTGGGGTGAGGAACGCGAGGAAGGCATGGTGATGGCGCAGCAGGGTTTCGAGCGCTTCGGGCGACAGGCTCATGCGGTGGTCTCGTGCCCTTGGGTTTCGTGCCCGTGCATGGCCACGAGATAGCCCGTGGGTCGCGGAAGGTGCAACGCCGCACAGCGAGGCGTCGCCTTGTCGGAGCAGGGGGCTGCCATGCCGCATGCTTCCGAACGATGAGGCACAGGGAGCGGACAATGCGCGCGGACGTCGTGGTGTTGTGCCTGGCGCTCGTGGTCGCTGGATGCGCTGGGGTGGAGACGCCGTCTGGGAGAGGAGGCTCGCGGGTGCTCCGGCAGCGCGCGGCCTACGCCTCGGACGGCTCCAGCGAAGGACGACGGAGCGCCGAGGCGGAAGACGAGGACCCCGAGCAACCGCGTCGCGGTCAGCCGGTGCGCCTGCCGAGCGGGACGGTCATTCTTGGCAACCGTCCCGGTGCGCTGTCGCGGCAGGCGCTGGAGTTGGGTCTGCTGGACGTGGATGCCTTCGAGAAGCTGCTGGTGCGAGCGGGGCTGGAGGACGTGGATGACCTGCCTGCCCGCCGCAATCCCTTCACGCCCGAGGACGCGGTCGAGGTGCTGGGGCGGTTGATGGAGAAGCCGGTGTCGCTGCGCTCCCTCCCGCCGCGCATGGCGGCGGGCTTCCTGCTGCGCGAGGTGCTGGAGCGAGGTGAGGTCTCCCGTGAGGAGATGGTGCGCCGGGTGGCGCGCTTCGCCCGCGAGCAGGTGGCGGTGCTGCGGCCAGACGGCTACCTGGCGTGGGCGCTCGACGGGAGCACGCAGCAGAAGGTGGCGCCTGTTGCATGGAAGGACGGGGCGTTCCGAGCAGGCTCCTTCGAGTTGGGGCACTTCTACAGCGGACGGGGAGGTGTCTTCCGCCACGTGGATGCACAACTGAGAGCCTCGGACTGGAGGCCCCTGGCCGAGGTGTACGACGACGCGGACGTCATCAACCGCTCGTTGGATGGCGCGGAGGATGCGTTCGTGGGGCTGTACCACGCACTGGGGCAGGTGCTCTCCCGTCCGACGGACAGCATCGCGGGATTGAGACACCTTCCTGCGGGCGTGGTGGCGCTCATCGCGTCGTCGCCCGAGTACTGGGAGCGGTTTCAACTCATGACGGCGGGGGAGCAGATACGGGAGGTGGCGCGGCTGGCGACGAATGTCCTCGTCACCTGGGGTGCGGCATCCGCCACGACTCGCACCGTGACGGGAATGATGGCGGGCGCGGAGGCCACGGTGCCGGTGCTCTCCTTGTCGGCGGAGGGTGCACTGGTGCTGGAGCGCATCGTGGTGCCGGTGGGACGCACGGCGGCGGTGTTGAGCAGCGGGCCTGGGGCCGCCATCGTCCTTCAGCGCGCCCACACGGCCTCTCCTGGTGCCGCCCCTTCTTCGGGGCCCGGCAAGTGGGGACCCGCCAGGGAGTCGATGTCCGAACGCGCCCGGCGCTATCAGGAGCAGATTTCAGGGCGCTCGGCCGATGAGGCCTACTGGGTCGGAGAGGTGAAGTTCGACGGCTTCAAGGACGGCGTGTTGCTGGAAGCCAAGGGGCCGGGCTATGCGAACAAGTTCCTCGACGACCTTGATCCCAAGGATTGGTTCAAGCATTCGGGAGCTGTCGAGATGGTCAAGCAGGCCAATCGGCAGCTCGCGAGGGTGAAGGGAACCGGCATCCCCATCGAATGGCACATCGCCGAGAAGAAGGTCGCCGAGGCCATTCGAAAGCTGTTCCAGGAAAACAAGATCAAGGAGATTGCCGTCATCCACACGCCCGCGCAGTGAGGAGAGTCCCGTGACCGATAATCCCGAATCACAGGCCCAGCCTGAGACCTACTATGCCGGTGCGTACTGGGGGCCTCGTCAAGAGTCGCCGGAGGCGTGTGCAGGGCGCACGGCGGACTTCCTCAACCGGATTGCTTTGTACGACCCGTTCCTCGCCCATTGGTACAAGCCGGCCCGGTCGCGCAAGGATGCGCGCAAATACCCGCTCATGCCGCCCGACGTGTCCTCCCTCGCCGCGTCGTTCCAACGCGGCGCCAATCGGGAGAGAGGGGGGCCTGTCATCGAGCCGTTGGGCTACACCTTCTGGTTTGGCAACGGCGGCGGGGACTACGACAGCGCGGATCTGCGAATCCTTTGTGGTTGCTACGATGAGGCTGTTCTCAACTCCTGCGTGTTGAAGTTGCCGACGTTGGGGCGTGGCGCGAATGCGGAGCGGGTGCTCACCGCCCCGGTGCTGACGGGGGCGGTACGAAGCATGGCGTTGGCCTGGGAACCCGACTGGGCGTTCGCTACGTCACACGCCTACGAGCTTCAGTCCCAGGAGCCCGATTCAGCGGCGTTCTCCCTGGGCTGGATCACCTATCTCTCGCGCCGCCTGGGCACCGTGCCGCCGCTGCCCGCCCCCGTGCGCATCGAATCCGTCGAGGACAAGGGCACACTGATCATTCTCACCCCCGAGCGATTCACCGTCAGTAACCGGGAGCATGTCGCGCTGGCCAAGCACGTCCAAAGGCTCTTGGACACAGCAGGACTGCTGAGGCCCCGTCCCCCGTGAGCCTCGGGACGCGGATTCGCGAGGAGACCTACTTTGCTGGCGCGTACTGGGGCGCCCGGAAGGAGTCCTCGGAACAATGTGCTCGACGGGCAGGGAGCCTGTTCGCCGTCCTCCCGAGCATCGACCCGTCATTCACCCAGTGGTTCCAGCAAGGCAGATCGCGCAAGGACGCACTGAAACGACCCATCGCGCCCACCCACGCCGGGTTGGAGAAGCTCATTCTCAAAGGGAAGGACCGGGTGGTCGAGGACCTGGGATTCCGCTTCGGTGCGTGGAACGGGGCGCCCGACGACTCCGACGGCAGTTCGTTCAACGTGACGTGCGGCAGCTACAGCGAGCGGGTGAGCAACACTTGTGTGTTCAACCTCCCCCATCGAGGACCCACTGCGGACCGGGTGTTGACGGCGCATGTCCTCGCCGGACTCGTGAGGGTCCTGGCGACTTCCTGGGAGCCGGACTTCGCGACAGTCATGTCGTCGCCGCACCTCCAGTCTGCCGAGACAGGTGACCCTTCTTCGAGCTGGATCGGCTGGATCACCTATCTCTCGAGCCAGCGGGGCACCGTGCCCCCGCTGCCAGCCCCCGTGCGCATCGAGCCCGTCGACGACCGGGGCACGTTGATCATCCTGACCCCGGAGCGCTTCACCGTGGGCAACCCGGAGCACCTCGCGCTGGCCGAGCGCGTGCGGGGGCTCCTGGACAACGCAGGACTGCTGAAGCCCCTTACCCTTTGAGCGTAGCAATACGGACGCATGAGACCTCCGCGAAGGGCTCGACGCGCCATGACAATTCGTTACCTCTTCGGAAGGTGAGTGCGAACATCGTTGTCGCCTGCCTCCGAGGGAGAGGGCTGGAGTAGACGATGCGCGCGGACGTCGTGGTGTTGTGCCTGGCGCTCGTGGTCGCTGGATGCGCTGGGGTGGAGACGCCGTCTGGGAGAGGAGGCTCGCGGGTGCTCCGGCAGCGCGCGGCCTACGCCTCGGACGGCTCCAGCGAAGGACGACGGAGCGCCGAGGCGGAAGACGAGGACCCCGAGCAACCGCGTCGGGGTCAGCCGGTGCGCCTGCCGAGCGGGACGGTCATTCTTGGCAACCGTCCCGGTGCGCTGTCGCGGCAGGCCCTGGAGTTGGGTCTGCTGGACGTGGACGCGTTCGAGAAGTTGCTGGTGCGAGCGGGGCTGGAGGATGTGGACGACCTGCCTGTCCGCCGCAATCCCTTCACGCCCGAGGACGCGGTCGAGGTGCTGGGGCGGTTGATGGAGAAGCCGGTGTCGCTGCGCTCCCTCCCGCCGCGCATGGCGGCGGGCTTCCTGCTGCGCGAGGTGCTGGAGCGAGGTGAGGTCTCCCGTGAGGAGATGGTGCGCCGGGTGGCGCGCTTCGCCCGCGAGCAGGTGGCGGTGCTGCGGCCAGACGGCTACCTGGCGTGGGCGCTCGACGGGAGCACGCAGCAGAAGGTGGCGCCTGTTGCATGGAAGGACGGGGCGTTCCGAGCAGGCTCCTTCGAGTTGGGGCACTTCTACAGCGGACGGGGAGGTGTCTTCCGCCACGTGGATGCACAACTGAGAGCCTCGGACTGGAGGCCCCTGGCTGAGGTGTACGACGACGCGGACGTCATCAACCGCTCGTTGGATGGCGCGGAGGATGCGTTCGTGGGGCTGTACCACGCAGTGGGACAGGTGCTCTCCCGTCCGACGGACAGCATCGCGGGGTTGAGACACCTTCCTGCGGGCGTGGTGGCGCTCATCGCGTCGTCGCCCGAGTACTGGGAGCGGTTTCAACTCATGACGGCGGGGGAGCAGATACGCGAGGTGGCGCGGCTGGCGACGAATGTCCTCGTCACCTGGGGTGCGGCATCCGCCACGACTCGCACCGTGACGGGAATGATGGCGGGCGCGGAGGCCACGGTGCCGGTGCTCTCCTTGTCGGCGGAGGGTGCACTGGTGCTGGAGCGCATCGTGGTGCCGGTGGGACGCACGGCGGCGGTGTTGAGCAGTGGGCCCGGGGCGGCCATCGTCCTTCAGCGCGCCCACACGGCCTCTCCTGGTGCCGCTCCTTCGGCGGGGCCCGGCAAGTGGGGACCCGCCAGGGAGTCGATGTCCGAACGCGCCCGGCGCTACCAGGAACAGATTTCAGGGCGCTCGGCCGATGAGGCCTACTGGGTCGGAGAGGTGAAGTTCGACGGCTACAAGGACGGTGTGCTTCTGGAGGCCAAGGGGCCGGGCTATGCGAACAAGTTCCTCGACAACCTCACGCCCAAGGTCTGGTTCGAGAGGTCGGGAGCGAAGGGGCTCGTCGAGCAGGCGCAGCGACAGAGCCGTGCCTCCCACGGAACAGCAACCCCGGTGCGGTGGCATGTCGCGGAGCAGAAGACGGCCGAAGCGATCCGGGATCTTCTGCGGGGGAGGGGCATCACGGAAATTGAAGTTGTCTTCACTCCTCCACTACCTTGAGGCGAGGTCGCACATGATCGAAACCATCTACGCGGGTTCCTACTGGGGAGCGCGAAAGGAGTCTGCGGAGGAATGTGCTCTCCGGATGGAACGCCTCTTCGCGGAGCTCGCCAACGTCGACCCCTGTTTCGCCCAATGGTTCCAGCAGGGCAGGTCGCGGAAGGCTGCGCTCCAACGACCCATCGAGCCCAAGGCGTCTGCCCTCGAGCCGCTGATTCGTCGAGGCAGGGACCGTGTGTTCGAGGACCTTGGATTCAGGATCAGCGGCTGGAATGGCGTGGGCGATGACCATGGCGCCAGCGGCTTCGAGGTCACCTGCGGTGGCTACTCCCACGCCGTGAACAACTTCTGTGTCTTCAACCTCCCCAGCCTTGGCAGTCACGCGGAGCAAGTTTTGACCGCGCCCGTCATCGGCGGGCTCGTTCGGAGCATGGCGATTGCCTGGGAACCGGAGTGGGCGATCGCGACCTCCCCGGCTCACCGAAACCTGGTGACCGACAGCCCCAAGCCTGGAACCTTTGTCGGCTGGGTGATGTACCTCGCCCGAGCCCGGGGCACCGTGCCCCCGCTTCCCGCCCCCGTGCGCATCGAACCCGTCGAGGACCGGGGCACGTTGATCATCCTTACGCCGGAGCGCTTCACCGTGGGCAACCCGGAGCACCTCGCGCTGGCTGAGCGCGTGCGGGGGCTCCTGGCCAACGCAGGCCTGATGACGCCCCTCGCTCCCTGAGCGCTGGCCACGCTCTCACGCGGTGGCCTTGCGCGCCGCCCGGCGGGCCGCGAGGCGTTCCTGCAGGCCGTGCACCAACGCGTAGAACGTGGGCAGCGCCAGCAGCGTGAAGAGGGTGGACGTCACGAGCCCTCCCACCATCACCACCGCCAGCGGCCTTTCGATCTCCGTGCCATGCAGCGGCAGCACCAGCAGGGGCAACAGGCCGAGGATCGCCGTGCCCGCCGTCATCAGCTTGGGCCTCACCCGGCCGAGGCTCGCTTCGCGCACCGCCTCCGGGAAGGGCTTGCCCCGGGCGAGCAGGTCCTTCGTCTGTGACACGAGCACCAGCCCGTTCTGTACCGCGATGCCGAACAGGCCGATGAGCCCCACCAGACTGGACACGTTCCAGGTCTCCCCCGCGATGAGCAACGCGAGGATGCCGCCCACGAACGCGTCCGGCAGCGTCGCCAGGATGACCAGCGCCTCCGCCACCGAATCCAACGCGAGGTACAACAGGATGAACACCGCCAGCAGCGCCACCGCGATCGCCATCGTCAACGACTGCGCCGCGCGCTCCTGGCTCTCCACCTTGCCGCCCACGTCCACGAAGTAGCCCGTGGGCAGCTTCAACTGCGTGGCCAGCACCTCGCGCAGCTCCTTCGCCGTGCCGCCCAGGTCGCGGCCGGACACCCCCGCCTCCACCGCGATGCGCCGGCTGCCCGCCTCCCGCCGCACGCTGCCCGCGCCGAACGTCTCTTCAATCGTCGCCAACTGTCCCAGCGGGATGCGCGTGCCATCGTGCCCGTCCACCAGCAGGTTGCGCAGCGCGTTCACGTCGCCCCGGCGGTGATCCGCCAGCTTCAACACCAGGTCGTACCGGCGCTGGCCCTTCCAGATCTGCGCGGCGTCCTCGCCCACCAGCCCCACGCGGATCGCCTTGATGACGTCCCCCGGCGTCAGGCCCACCCGCGCCACCGCGGCGCGGTTCACCTGGATGCGCAGCTGGGGCAGCCCACTCAGCTTCTCCACCCGCAGGTCCTCCAGCCCCTCCACCTTCGCCATCAACACCCGCGTGCGCTCCGCGAGCGCCGCCAGCGTGTCCAGGTCCGGCCCGAAGATGCGCACCGACAGGTCCGCCGGACTGCCGCCCAACCCCTCGTCGATGCGCATTCCCAGCGGCGTGGTGAAGAGCGCGGACACGCCCGGCACCTTCTCCACCGCCTCGCGCATCCGCGCCTCCAACGCCTCCCGCCCCCCCACGACGTCCTTCTTCAGCACCACCAGCACGTCGGAGAGCGTGTGCGGCATCGGGTCCTCCGTGCGCTCGGCGCGGCCGGTGCGGCGCACCACGTCCTCCACCTCCGGGAACTCGCGCAGCACGTCCTCCACCCGGTGGTTGAGCCGGTCCACCTCCTCCAGCGACGCCTCCGGTGGCAACACTGTCTGGAGCAGGAACGCGCCTTCATCCAGCCTCGGCATGAAGTCACTGCCCACCATGAACGCCAGCCCCAACGCGGGCACGGTGATCGCCAGCGCCACCACGCGCACCAGCCCCGCGCGGCGCATGCACGCCTCCAACAGCGGCGCGTACACGGCCTTCGCCTTGCGGATGAGCCACACGTCCTCCGGTGCGTCCTCGCGCGGCGCTCGCAAGAGGAGCCCCGACACCACCGGCACCAGCGTGAGCGCCAGCGCGAGCGACGCGGCCAGGCACGCCACCACCGCCGCCGCGAGCGGCTGGTACATGCGGCCCTCGATGCCCGTCATCGCGAACAACGGAATGAACACCGACACGACGATGAGCGTGGCGAAGGCGATGGGCCGGCCCACCTCCAGCGCCGCGTGCAGGGCCTCGTCGCGCACCGAACGGCGCCCCTTGCCCTCGCGCAGGTCGTGGATGACGTTCTCCACGACGATGATCGCCGCGTCCACCAGCAGGCCCACCGCGATGGCCAGCCCTCCCAGCGTCATCGTGTTCAACCCGATGCCCGCCGCCTTCAGGAGCAGCCCCGCCAGCGCCAGCGACAGGGGCAGGGTGAGCGTGACGATGAGCGCCGCCCTCCAGTCCCCCAGCATGAGGAAGAGCACCAGCACCACCAGGAACGCGCCCAGCAGGATGGCCCGGCCCACGCCTCCCAGCGCGGAGCCCACCAGCTCCGACTGATCGTAGACGACGCGCAGCGCGACGCCCGGCGGCAGCGAGCGGCGCAGCTCGTCGATGGCCGCGCGCACCCCCTCCGTCACCCGCACCGTGTCCGCGCCGAACTGCTTGCTCACGCGGCAGCTCACCACCTCGCCCTTGAGCCGGTGGGCCATGCCCCGCCGCAGGGCCGGGGCCTCGCGCACGTCCGCCACGTCCCCCAGCAGCACCGGCGTGCCGTCGCGCAGCGCGACCACGGTGTTGTTCAGGTCCTCCACCGACTCCGCGCGGCCCAGCGCGCGCACGGTCCACTCCATGGGGCCCTGCACCACGAAGCCCCCGGAAGCGTTGACGCTGGCGCCCTCCAGGCCGTGCTGCACCTCGTTGAGCGTGATGCCTCGCGCCACGAGCTGATCCGGATCCAACAACACCTGGAACTGGCGCAGGTAGCCGCCCAGCCGCTCCACGCCCGCGACCCCGGGCACCGCGAGCAGCCGGTTCTTGATGTCGAACTCCGCCAGGTCCCGGAGCGCCATCAGGTCCGCGCTGCCGGGCTCCGCCTCCAGCGTGAACTCGAAGACCTCATTGAGGCGGCCCGTGAGGCTGGACACGAGCGGCGCGTCGGTGCCCGGGGGCAGCTCTCCTTCCGCCTGGGCCACGCGCTCCACCACGTACTGACGGCTGCGGAAGTAGTCCGCGTCCGGTTCGAACTCGACCGTCACCTGCGTGACGCCCAACTGCGACGTGGACCGGATGCGGCGCACCTCCGGCAGGCCCGCCAGTGCCACCTCCATGGGGATGGCCACCGCCGTCTCCAGCTCCTCCGCGCCCATGGCCGGGTTCTGCACGATGATGTTGAAGATGGGCGCGGACAGGTCCGGGAAGACGTCCTGCCGCAGGTTCTTGAGCGCCACCGCGCCAAACGCCGCCAGCGCCAGGATGAGCACCACCGTCAGGCCGGGCCTCGCGAAGGACGCCGTGAGGATGCGCCCCGGCAGCGACGCGCGCGGATCAGTGGCCATGTTCGTCGCCCCCGCCCTTGGACTTCTCCACCTCGGCCTTGAGCAGGAAGGCGCCCTCCACCACCACCTGCTCTCCGACGGCGAGCCCCGACAGCACCTCCACCAGCGAGCCCACGCTGCGCCCCCGGCCCACCTCGCGCTGCTCGAAGACCCCGGGCTCCTCGGTCGGAATGAAGGCCACCCAGCCGTTCTCCACCCGCTGGAGCGCCGCCGCTGGCACCGCCGTGAGCGTGGCGTTCGAGTCCCCCAACGGCACGGACGCCGTCGCGGACATGCCCGGACGCAACAGCCCCTTGCCGTTGTCCAGCTCCAGGCGGACGGGAATGGTCCGGCTGGACGGGTCCACCCGCTGGCCCACGTGGCCCACCTTCGCGGAGAACTCCTGGCCCGGGAACGCGGCGAAGGTGACGCGAGCCTCCGTGCCGTGCTTCAGGCGCACCGCGTCCCGTTCGAACGCGTGCACGATGAGCCACAGCGATGACAGGTCCCCGATGCGGAAGAGGGGCTGGGAGGGATCCGCCATCTGCCCCAGCCGCGCCGAGCGCTCGATGACCGTGCCGTCGATGGGGGCCTTGAGCACGAAGTTCGGGGTGCCGTCGCTGGACGCACCGCTCGCGCCCAGGGACAGCAGCGACGCCTTCGCCGCGGCGACCTCCGCCTCCGACGCGGCGGCCTCCGCTTCGGCGGCCTGTACGTCCTTGCGCGCGACGATGCGCTCGTCGGCCAGCGTTCGCTTGCGCTCGGCGGCCTGCCTCGCGGCGGTGGCCCGGGCCTGCGCGGCCTGGAGCTCCGCGCGGGCGCGGCCCAGCTCCGGACTCTGGAGATCCGCCAGCCGCTGGCCCTGCTTCACCGCCTGGCCCGTGGTGACGACGACGGCGGCCACCCGCGCGGGCACTGGCGTGGACACCTCCGCGTAGGCGTCCTCGCTGAAGGTCAGCTCCCCCAGCGCGGTGACGCTCTCCCCACCGGGGCGCGCCTCCACCCGGGCGGTGGTGACGCGCAGGTCCCGGAGCATCTCCTGGGGGACGTGCACATGGTGGCCGTCCTCGGGCTCGTCGTGGGTCTTCGACGGGGTTGCTTCGTCGTGTCCGTCCTCGTGGTCATCGTCGTGCCCGGCCTTGGAGGACTTGCAGGCGGTGAGGCCCACGACGAGGGCGGTCAGCAGCAGGAGGGTGGACTTCATGGCGTGACTCCCAGTTCCACGGCGTATTGGACGCGGGCGAGGGCGGTCTGGAGCAGGCTGTCGAGCCACTCCGTCCGCGCCTCCAGCGCATCGCGCCGGATCAGCATGAAGCCCGCGAGGTCCAGCTCTCCGGCGTCATAGGAGCGCCGGGCGAGCGATTCGTTGTCGGTGAGCAGCGGCAGCGCTTCCGCTTCCAGCAGCTCCAGTGCTTCCACGCGCGCGAAGTACCGCTCGCCCGCGGCGGAGCCCTGGTTCGACACGGTCAGCCGCGCGACCTTCAGCATGCTCTCGATGCGGCCCACATCGGCCTCTGCCGTGGCGCGCGCCTCCTGTCCCCTGGCGAAGACGGGCAGCGGCACGCTGAGCGTTGCCAGCAGCGCCGTTTCGTCCGCCTCGCGCTGGTAGCGCACGCCCACCGTCACGTCCGGGAGCACCTCGCGCCGGCCCAGGGTGGCGGTGGCCCGGGCCTGGGCCTGTTCCTCCTCCAGGGCCGTGAGGTCCGCGCGCTCCAGCGTCTTGCCCCCGGGCCTGGAGAGCGGCGCCAGCGCGAGGGTCCGCAGGTCCCCCTGGACGCCAGGGACCTCCGGGACGGTGGCCCCCAGCAGGGCGCGCAGCTCTCCCATCCAGGCCGTCACCTCGCCCCTGGCGATGGCCTGCTCCGCCCGCGCCCGGGCCCGGGCCACCCGCGCCACGTTGACGTCCACCACCGGCACGTCTCCGGCCTCGAAGCGGCGCTCGGTGGCGTGAACCGTCTCGGTCAATGCCACCACGACGGTGTCCGCCAGCTTCACGCGCTCCTGGGCGTGCAGGACGCGCAGGAAGCGGGCGGCCACCTCACCCAGGGCGAGCCGTTCCGCATCGCGCACCTGGGCTTCTTCGCGGGAGAGTCCGGCCCGCGCGGCGTCCCGGCGCAGGCCCTGCTGGCCTCCGATTTCGAGCGGCTGTGATAGCCCCACCGCGAGATCCATCCCGCGCTCTCCGGTGACGAGCCGGCGCGGGCCCGCCTGCAGGTCGAGCTGCGGGTTGTTCCGGAGCAGCGGCGCGGCGCCGGCCACCTGACCCCGGGCGGCCTGGACGTGAGCGCGGGCTTCCAGCAGGGCGGGGGCCCGCTCCCGGGCCAGCGCCAGGGCGGCCTCAAGCGTGAGGAGTGGACCGGACAGCCGCTGTGGAGCGGCGCGCGCGCCGGGTGAAGACGCGCCAGCAGGGCACGTCGCGAGCAGGGCGGCGGCGAGCCCGAAGGCGGCCGTCGCGAAACGGATGGACACGGGGGAACCCCTGGAATGGCGGGCGCCGCGCGCCAGCGGTCCCGGACAGGGGCCGGGCACACCGGTGGCGGAGCGCGTGCGAACGGAAGACGGACGCGGGCCTAGGCCAGGGGGGCTATCGGGACGTGCAGGATGTCATCCGCGTCCGCGGACGACGGCTCGACGGCGTCGAGCGTGAAGCGGAGGGGACGGGGCGCTGAACTCACGAAGCCCGGCAGCGGAGCGGCGACGGCCAGGGGCTTCACGTGGCTGCAACAGGCGCAGTCCACGCAGGTGGGCGCGCACTGTCCATGGGCGTCGTCATCCGAGCACCCCGTGGCGCAGATCTCCGACGGCGCCGGTCCGAAGGCGTGCGCGAGGCCGCCTCCCACCGGAGCGAGGATCATCAGGCAGATGAAGAGCCAGAGTCGGAGCACCGGGCGGTCTTCTAGCACGCTCCGGCGCGACTTCACACGCGGTCAGGCACTGGAGCGCTCCGGAGGACGGCTTCCAGGAGCGCTCCGGCCACGGCCGCGTCTCAGGTCCCGATGCCCTTGCGCAGGCGGGCCCAGTCGAAGTTGGCCGCCGGGTCGTCCTTGCGGCCCTTGGGCACCGCGACGTCCTTGTGCCCGACGATGTTGCCCGCCGGCACCTTGTGCTCCTGCTTCAGGTAGCCCACGAGCTGCGTCAGGGCCTTGTACTGGGCATCCGTGAAGGCCGTCTTGCCGCTGCCGTCGTTGACGATCTCGATGCCGATGGAGCGCCCGTTCACATCCGTGGGCACGCCGTTCAGCTCGCCCTTGCCGGCGTGCCAGGCGCGCTTGTCGTCCCCGACGAGCTGGTAGATCTTCCCGTCCCGGTCCAGCATGTAGTGCGCCGACACCTTGCTCGCCGGGTCGCGCATCCACGCCATGTCACCCTTGCCGTTGTTCGTCCCGGTGTGGTGCAGGACGATGGCGTCGATGTCCGCGCCGTTGCGCGAGTCCGAGTTGGGAGACGGCGCGCTGATGACCGCCGGCTTGGTGAACTTCCCCGGCTGGGTGGGCGTCGTCGGGGTCGTGGGCGTCGTCGGCTTCGCGAGCGCCTTCTTCAGCGCCGCGGCCGTCTGCTCGCCGTAAAAACCGGTGGTGGGCAGCTTCTGATCCGCCTGGAACTTCTTCACCGCGCCTTCGGTCAGGGAACCGAAGGTGCCCGGGCCCGTGGCCGCCTGCGTCTTCGTCAGGTAGCCCAGCTTCACCAGGCCGTCCTGGAGCTGCTTCACCTTCGGGCCGCTGTCACCCTTCTTCAGGCCGGCGGGCGGCGCGGTGATCGCGGGGGCCGTGGCCGCCGCCCGCGAAGTCACGGTGGCGGTGACGCGGGAAGCGATGGAGCGGATGCTCATGATGTAAAATCCCGGTAAAAGTGAAGAGGGGTTGCTCTCGCGATTATCGCCCCGGGCTTCCGGAAGTTGTGTGTTTCGGATCCCACAATGAAAACAGCCCCGACGCCCGGCGTTCTTGCCGGGCATCGGGGCGGCGGGTGAGCGGCTTCCGCCTAGGGCTGGAAGAAGCTGGGCGGGAACGCGTCCGCCGGCTCGGTGTCGACAAAGGTCTTGTCGTCGAGCGTCACGGGCGTGCCCGTCTCGTTGGTCTGGTTCACGATGGTGTCCCGTACGAAGGTCGTGAACTCGATGGCCGTGGGGCCGGCGTCCGGGGTGCCGGAGTCGGGCGTGCCGGAGTCGGGCGTGCTTCCGCCGTCCGGCTTGTCGTCGTCGTCGTCGTCGCTGCATCCGGTGTAGGCCAGGGTGGCGCCCAGCGCGAGGATGCAGGCCATGGCTCTCAGGCTGCGCATGGCATCACGTCCCGTCGCCGTTGGCGCCCGCGTTGGGCGTCCGCAGGTAGGGGAAGGTGGCGTCGAACTGTGACGCATCCTGGAGCACGGCGTCGTGGAACGCGGTGTTGCGCGACGGGGCCTGGGTGTCGTCGGCCAGCAGGTAGCCCATGGCCACGCGCAGCTCGATGTCCACGACGTCGTCGCCGGGGCGACGGCCGTTGGGGAAGCCCGCCGGATCACACCCGGTGAGGGTCGTGTCCAGCTTGCCGTCCTTGAAGCAGCCCGCGGCACCCAGGTTGTTCTGGGTGGCCTTCGCGGTGGCCGGCAGCGCCATGTTCAGCCGCTGCATCTCCGCCGTTGAGCCGTTGGCGTTGACGCCGGTGACGCCGGTGAGGAACGCCGTCACCAGGTCCGTGCGCGGGAAGACGGTGGGCGCCTTCGTGCCGAAGAGCGTCTCCAGCAGGGCAGGCAGGGTGGGATTCGTCACGTAGGTGGCGAACTGGGCGTCGTCCTTGGGCTCGCTCGCGTTGAACTTGTCCTTGTCCGGCAGGCCGATGACGATCTCGTTCACCAGCGGCATGCCCAGGCGGCTGACCTGCTGCCACGCGCCGCCTTCACGCGAGGGCTTGGCGAACGTGGGCGACGGGTTGATGGCGCGCGCCTGGCGCACGCTCGCGGTCGTCCAGCCACCGATGACGTCCTGGGTGCCGGCCTTGAGGCAGGCGATGGGGACTTCCAGGGCCAGCGTGGTGATGTTGTTCCCCGCCAGCGGGTTGGTCACCGCGTTGCGGTTGGCCGCGTTGGTGATGGTGGCCCCGGGCGCGTTCACCAGGTCGAACACCGGACCCAGGTTGACCGCGAAGGACTCCTTGCGCTGACCGACGAACACCTTGCCCGGGGTGGCACAGTCCGGGATGTTCACCGAATAGATGTGCTCCTTCGCGTAGGCCTCGTACGCGGCGGGCAGGCCCAGCGACTTGGTGCCGATGTAGTCCGTGGGCTTGCGGAACGTGGGGGAACCGCCCGCCGCGTTGGTCACGTCCTTGGCGGTGCCGGTGCGGCGGTCGCCGCGGACCACCTTGAGCGTGAAGGACTCCTGCACGTTCAGGCTGGACTGGTCCGCCGTGGTGATGGGACCCACGTTGAAGAGCGGCACGGCGACCGTCTTCGCCTGGGCGCCGGTGCCGATGGTCAGCGTCGCGCCGTTGTTGGCGTTGGCCAGCGTGTTGGTGAAGCGGAACTGGAAGGTGAGGTCCTCCTCCCCGTTCCCGTTGTTGTCGATGTGGATCTCGTACAGCGCTTCCGAATCCAGGGTGAAGAAGTTGGGACCGCCGTACGGCTCCTGGAAGGGGATGTAGTTGGCGATCAACGTGACGAAGTCCGCGCGGTCCGCCTCATAGCTGCGGAACATGTAGAAGTCGGTCGCGTCGACCTTGGGTGACTTCGTGATGAAAGGTGCTTCCCGGTGACTCGACGCCATGGCGCCAGACGCGCCCAGCGTGGTCGCGACGGTAAGCACCGCCGCGAGCTTCTTCGCTCTCATCTGAACCTCCTGCTGCG
This sequence comes from Corallococcus sp. CA047B, assembly GCF_003612065.1. Lineage (NCBI taxonomy): Bacteria > Pseudomonadati > Myxococcota > Myxococcia > Myxococcales > Myxococcaceae > Corallococcus > Corallococcus sp. CA047B. The sequence goes on along the minus strand of NZ_RAWD01000142.1, from coordinate 8,342 downwards.
TGGGATGTGTTTGCTGGAGTCCCCGGGTGTCTTGCAGGAGCAGGACATACCTCCGGGTCATGGCAATACGCTGCTGGGATTCGCGTGGATTTCCGGAGCGGACGGAAGGCCTGCCCCGGAGGGCAGGGGCGTCAGGTGAAGGACACGCCCACGCCGAACGCGCGCTCCGCGAACCACGCGCACGCCACCAGCGCGATGACCGCGGAGCCGCCCACGAGCAGCGCCCGGCGATACACGGGCGTGCCGCGCAGCAGGTACGCCAGGGGCAGGAAGACGGCCACGCACGCGAGCTGGCCCAGCTCCACGCCCACGTTGAAGCCGAACAGCGTCACCGCGAGGCTGCCCGCGGGCAGCTCCAGATCCGCCAGCACCGACGCGAAGCCGAAGCCGTGCAGGAGCCCCAGCGCGAACGCCGCCATCCAGCGGGTGCGATCCATCAACGGGAAGACATTGTTGAGCGCGGCGACGATGACGCTGGCCGCGATGGCGGACTCCACCAGGCGCGACGGCAGCGACACCCAGCCCAGGGACGCGGCGCTCAGGGTGAGTGAATGGGCCAGCGTGAAGGCGGACACCACCTTCACCACGTCCTTCACCGCCGAAGCGAAGTCCGTCACCGGCACCCACCGGCCCGTCGCGCTGTCGCGCCGCAGCACGGACGGCAGCAGCAGCGCCAGGAGGAAGAGCAGGTGATCCACGCCGGCCCAGATGTGTTCGACGCCGGAGTGCACCATCTGCCCGAAGCGTCGCCAGGGGGACAGGCCCTCCAGGGACACCCGGGCGGTGTGACGCGTGGCGGAGAGGATCAGCGGTTCGCCCGCGCCATCGCTGCCCACCCGCACGATGCCCCGGTGCTGCGGGTCGCGGTCGAAGAGCAGCGAATAGTCCACGTCCAGCGCCACGGGCACAGCCGGGCACGCGGCGGTGAAGCCGACGACGGCATAGGCCCCGTCGGAGTGGCGCACCACCCGGAGCGCGGAGTCGGGGGACAGGGGACAGCCAGCGCCTTGCGCGGACAGCTTCAGCCGGGCGAGCGCGTAGCCCGCGACGTCCGCCTGCCGCGCGCGCAGCTCGCTCCAGGTGATGGCGCCGTCGCCGTCCGCGTCCAGGACGAGCACCTCCTCCAGGTCGCGCAGGGCCACGTCCCAGCGTCCGGTGAAGCCGTCACCGGCGCGGTCCAGGTGCAGGTAGCTGTCGCTCGGCTTGTGGGCCAGCGCCGCCAGCGGCAGGAGGAGCACGGCCAGGGCCAGGGCCTTCATGGGGACGCCTTTCGCACGCGTTCGGCGAGCGCCATCAGGCCGGGGTCGTCCGCGCCGCTCGCTTCCAGGAAGCGCAGGGCGGGGGCGGCGGCCTCGGGGGTATGGTTCGCGAGCGCGGTCTCCATGAGGAGGCGCACGTCCCACGGTTCGTGCTGCACCTCCCAGTTCACCTGGGCGAGCTTCAGCGCCTTCGCGGCATCCTTCAGGACGTGGAGGGCGAAGCGGGCTTCCTCGCGCGCGTGCAGCGCGTCTCCCCGCAGGTGGCTGGCGGCGTGGCGCGAGCCCAGCTCGGCGGCGAGCGCGGCCGCCTCCGGCGTGCCCAGGGCCGCTTCCGCGAGCACCCGGCGCAAAAGCTGGTTGTCGTCCTGGCCGTGGTCCTTCACCAGGGCGATGACGTCGCGCGGCCGGTCCAGATCCAGCAACAGATCCGCGTAGGCGGCGCGCGTGTAGGCATCAGCCGGATCCAGGGAGAGCACGCGGGCGAAGAGCTTCGTGGCGCGGTCGGTGTCACCCGCGCGCGCGGTGGCCTCCGCCAGCGTGGACAGCGCCCACGCCTGCTCCTCCAGCCCGTGGGCTCCCCGGGCCAGGGCGGCGGACAGCAGCGTCTGGGCCTCCTTCGAGCGGCCCGCCAGACTCTTCACCTGCGCCTGACACACCGCGCCCGCCAGCGGCCCCGCCAGGGGCGCGAGCCTCGCGCAGCTCCTCGAGGCCTCCGCGTGTTCACCGCGCACGCCCAGCACGACGGCGCGTGTGAGCCAGGCCTGCGCGTCGTCGGGAGATTCGCGCACCAGGGCATCCAGGTCCGCCAGCGCGGCGGGAAACTCATGGCGGCCCTGGAGGATGGTGGCGCGCAAGAGGCGCACGCCGGGAGGCGGAGTGGCCGCGTCCCACCAGGGCGCGAGCGCGGCCTGCGCCCGGCCCAGGTAGCGCGGGTCCCCGGACGCGCGCCCCTCCTCGATGTCCAGCCGCGCCAGCCGCAGCGCCAGATCCAGTTGATCCGAGCGGGCGGCCAGGGCCCGGCGCAGCGCGGCGCGCTCCCGGGCCTTCGCATCCGTCGCGGTCGCCGGCACCTGCTCCAGCACCTCGCCGTCGGTGGCGGGGGTGAAGGGCACGCGCTCCGCCGAGGGCGTCTGGCCACAGCCGGCGAGGCCCAGCGACACCGCCAGGGTCAGCCCGAGCGCGGTGCGCGAAACACCTTTCGACGACAGGAAGTGCGGACGCATGGGTGCAGGACTCTACGGAGCCCGAGCCCGGCCGGATGCCTGTGGGGGGAAGGAGTGTGTCGCGCGGCGGACGTCAGCTGCCGGTGGCGCGGCGCGGCGCCTCGCCCAAGCTCGCCGCGTCACCGTGCACCAGCGCGTACGGGTCCAGCGGATCCCCGCCCAGCCCCTCCAGCGTCACCCACGTGCCCAGCCCCATGCGCCGCGCGTACTCCAGCAGCATGCGCGTGACGACCTGATCCTCCAGCGCGTGGCCGGTGGAGTCGAACACCGTGTTGCGCTGACGCCAGCCCTGGAACTCCTCCGGCTGCTGCACCACGGTGGCCAGGTCTGGACCTATCTGATCCGGATGGAGCTGCTGACATTCGCCGTCCAGGCGCGCCTGGCTGGGAAGGTCCGGGCACACGAGGCTGCGGCGCAGCAGCGCCAGCGGCAGCTCCGTCTTGCCCGCCCGGTCCGCGCCCACCGCGTTGATGTGCGCATGCGGCTTGAGCGCGTGGCCGGAGATCACCGGCCCGGAGCCCGCGGCCACGGTGGTCGCGGTGCAGAGGATGTCCGAGCGGGCCTCCAGGTCCGCCAGCAGCGTGGGCCGCACGTCCAGCCCCAGGAACGCCACGCGCCGCACGAAGGAGCGCGCCGCGTCCGGATCCACGTCGTGCACCAGCACCTGCTCCAGCCGGAACACGCGGCTGAGCGCATGCAGCTGCGTGACGGCCTGCGCGCCACAGCCTACCAGTCCCAGCACCTTGCTGTCCGGCGACGCAAGACACCGGCTGGCCACGGCGGACGCGGCCCCCGTGCGCAGCGCGGTGGCGAACACGCCGTCCATCACCGCCATCAGGTGGCCCGTGCGCGCGTCGTACACGCTGTGCGTCGCGATGAGCGTCGGCAGCCCGGTGTCCAGCATGTTGGAGGGGCAGGAGCCCGCCACCTTCATCGTCATGCTCTCGCCCCGCCGCAGGACGGGCATCCAACCGAGCGCTCCCAGCGGACGCGCTTCATCCGAAAGCGAGAAGCCCTCCCGCTTGTGCACCTGCGTGACGGACGCATCCAGGTCCCGCAGCGCCACGGTGAGTGACTGGATGAGTTCATCCATCAAGGCGTGCAGGCCCACCCCTGCCACGATGGCGCGCAGGTCGGTGGGACTGATGAGGAGCGTGCGAGGGACCGGGGGCGTCATGTGTTCAGAATTTACGCCCCTGCCAGGAATTGCAACCTGACAGTTTTGAGCAGGAATTCCTCCTGCGCTGTGTCTTTTGAATACAGGTGCAGGGAACAAGGCAGCTCCCAGTCCCTGTTGGACGTGAGCGCTCGTCATCCAGCGGAGTCACAAAATTCACGCCCCTGTCTGCCACCCGAGCCCCTCCACCCCAACGCCCGAGTGACAAGCCCCGTGATGCCTCCTGGTCCCAGGAATTCCGTGCTCAGTGCCGTGTCCGACGTGCTTGCTGGAGTTCCACAGCCTCCCTCGAACGAGCTGCGCCGCGCGCGGGTGCTGCTGGTGGACGACGTGCCGGCGAACCTGCTCGCCCTGGAGGGCATCCTGGAGCCGCTGGGCCAGGAGCTGGTGTCGGTGCGCTCCGGCGACGAGGCGCTCAAGGCGCTGCTCCTGGACGAGTACGCCTGCGTGCTGATGGACGTGCAGATGCCAGGGTTGGATGGGCTGGAGACGGCGAAGCTGGTGCGCGCGAGGGAGCGCACGAAGCACCTGCCCATCCTCTTCATCACCGCGCTCAGCCGCGAGACGGCCTACGTCACCCGGGGCTACGAATACGGCGCGGTGGACTACCTGCTCAAGCCCGTGGATCCGGACATCCTGCGCGCGAAGGTGTCGGTGTTCGTGGAGCTGTACCTGCGCGGTGAGCAGCTGCGGCAGCAGGCGCTGGAGCTGGCCGAGCGGCGGCGCGTGGAGGAGCAGCTCCAGCGCGCGGCGGAGCTGGAGCAACAGATTGTCGGCATCGTGGGACACGACATCCGCTCCCCCCTGGCCGCCATCCTCACCACCGCGAGCCTTCAACTGGCGCGTGAGACGCTGCCGGAGGGCCAGCGCAAGGCCTTCGAGCGCGTGATCCGGGGCGGGGAGCGCATCCAGCGCATCGTGGAGCAGCTCCTGGACTTCACCCGCGCCCGCCTGGGCGGAGGCATCCCCGTGGTGCCGCGCCCGGGAGACCTGAACGAGCTGTGCTGCAAGGTGGCGGATGAGCTGCGCGCGGCGCGCCCCGACCGCACCGTGCTCTGCGAGTTCACCCACGACAGCCTGCCGGGCGCGTGGGACCTGGACCGGCTGGCGCAGGTGCTGGCCAACCTGGTGGACAACGCGCTCAAGTACAGCCCCAGCGACAGCCCGGTGCGCATCCGCACGTCCGAACAGGGCGAGGACACCGTCCACGTGGAGGTGCACAACGGCGGGGCCCCCATCCCCACGCACCTGCGCTCCACGCTGTTCCAGCCCTTCCGCCGGGGCGTCGACACCGAGGGCCGCGAGAGCCTGGGCCTGGGGCTCTACATCGCGCACAGCATCGTGGAGGCCCATGGGGGAACCCTCCGGGTCGAATCCACCCTGGAGGCGGGCACGACCTTCTTCCTGTGTCTGCCGCGTCAATCCCAGCAGGACGGGCGCCACCTCTCCGCCTGCGCGGATGCCACGCTCGCGGAAACGCTGACAGGCTGAAAACACAAGTCCCGTCGCGTCAGGAGGATATTGCAGTGCCGGCTGATTACTTCAGTCAAAGGCATACAACTATCCGCCCTGATCAAAACCTCTCAATCTCTCAGCGAAGCTCTGGGCAGTTTGCTACAATGCCAGACGTCCGGGAGGTGAGGTGCCACCGGACTTACATGTCCGCTTTGGGGAGGGTGCGAGACAATGACGACCGACAACTCGATGTGGATTCCCGTGGATGGAAACGACCCGATGAGGGCGTGGATCCGTCGTCCAGCATCCGGGAGTGGCCCGGCGTTGGTGGTGCTGATGGTGGAGGCGTTCGAGGGCAACGAACACCTCAAGCACATGGCCGAACACTTCGCGGAAGAGGGTTACGTGGTGGTCGCGCCGGACCTCGCGTCGCGGGGAGAGCCGGAGGAAGCGGACCTGAAGGCGGTGGTCGCCTACGCCCGTGCCCTGCCGGAGGTGACGGGCCTGAAGGGCAAGAAGCAGGTGGGCGCGCTGGGCTTCGGACTGGGCGGCACGCTGGCCGCGCAGCTCGCGGTGCACGGCCAGGTGGACTGCGCGGTGGCCTACTGCGCCCCGGGGATGGAGGACGTGCTCGCGGAAGCCGGGCCTGATGCGTCCCCGATGGTGCTCAACTTCGCGGAGTGGGACGGCTTCGTGCCCCCGTCCGCGGTGGCTCGCGTGCGCAAGCAGGTCACGCCCGACGTGGAGCTGTACGTGTACCCGGGCGTGCGGCATGGCTTCTTCCGCCAGGGGTCTCCGGCGTACCACCGGCCCTCGCAGATGATGGCCCACACCCGCACCATGGCCATCCTGCGCCGGACGATGGGTCCCCACTACGACCTGTCCGCGCTGTGGGACCGGCACACGGAGCTGGAGTTCGCCGTCCGGGACGCCGACGCGACGATGGCCACCATGGTGGCGCATCCGTACGTCAACAGCATCCCGGTGATGACGGGCGGCGTGGGGGCCAACTACCTGCACCGCTTCTACGAGAACCACTTCATCCACGCGAACCCGAAGGACACGAAGATGATCCCGCTGTCGCGCACCGTGGGTGCCGACCGCGTGGTGGACGAGTTCATCTTCTGCTTCACCCACGACATCGAGATGGACTGGATGCTCCCGGGCATCCCGCCCACGGGCAAGTACGTGGAGGTGCCGTTCGTCGCGGTGGTGAACTTCCGCGGCGACAAGCTCTACCACGAGCACATCTACTGGGATCAGGCGACGGTGCTGGTGCAGCTGGGGCTGCTCAACCCCCAGGGGCTGCCGGTGTCCGGCGCGGAGTCCGCGCGCAAGCTGCTGGATGAGCAGCTGCCGTCCAACACCCTGATGGAGAAGTGGGACGACAGCGCCCCCGCCAAGCGTCAGGCGGGCTGAAAAAGGGATGACGCCCGCGCCCCGGGGTGACGGCTACCCAGGGCGCGGTGTCTGACTTTCACGCGGGAAACGCGCGGGGCCATTGCGCGGGCTCGCTGGGGGTGTTCACAATAAGGCACCTCACTGGATAGTCCAGGGGGGCTTCGTTTCCCAGATTTCCCTCTGGAGTGGTCTCCGCGCGCTGGCGACAGCGTGGAAGGAGGCCGCCACCGACGCCCGGATGCGACTTTCCCTGTCCCAGAAGCTCTCGCTGGCGCCGCTCCTGGTGGCGCTGTTCTTCACGGTCCTCTTCTTCGGGTACCTCATCCCGCGCGTGTCCACCGCCTTCGAGGCGCAGGGCCGGGACGTGGGGGTGGCCATGCCCGCGGCGCTCGCCGCCACGCTGTCGGGGGCCATGGCCAACGGTCAGGCGGAGTCGCTCCAGGCGGTGCTGGAGCCGGTGGCCCGCAACGGGAAGGTGGCCTACGTGGCCGTCTTCGACGGGACGGGGCAGCTTCGCGCGGTGGCGGGGGAGTTTGGCCCGGCCATGCGGGAGCTGAGGGATCGGCTGGGCAAGGCCACGGGCGAGGCGACGTTCTACGTGCGCGACGCGGAGCTGATGGACCTGAGCTCGCGGATGGCGAACGGGGCGGGCAGCGTGCACGTGGGCTTCAACCGCACGGCGGCGCGCGCCCAGGTGAAGAGCATCACCACCGGCGTGAGCGTGGTGCTGGTGCTGGCGCTGGTGCTGTTCGTGGTGGTGGGCATCGTGCTGGCGCGGCGCATCGCGGGGCCGCTGGTGCAGCTGACGGAGGCGGCGCAGCGCATCGCGGAGCACGGCGACCTGCGTGAGATGGTCCGCATCGACTCCACGGACGAGGTGGGGCAGCTGGCGGGCGCCTTCACGCTGATGGTGACGAAGGTGAAGGACCTGCTCGTGCAGCTGCAGCAGTCGTCGGACATGCTCAAGGGGTCGGTGGACCACCTGAATGATTCGGCGGGCCGGCAGAACGAGATGGTGTCGCGCCATGCCGCCGCGCTGCAGGAGACGCAGGTGACGGCGCAGGAGATCCGCCAGACGTCGGTGGTGGCGTCGCGCGCGGCCGAAGCGGTCATCGACGTGGCGGAGCGCGCGGAGGCCCTGGGCAAGACGGGCGAGAGCGCCATCACGGACAGCATCGAGGGTCTGGTGGACCTGCGCTCGCAGGTGGAGCAGATCGCCGAGCGCATCATGGCGCTGGGCGAGCGCACCGAGCAGATCTCCGGCATCACGGAGACGGTGAAGGACCTGGCGGACCAGTCGCACCTGCTGGCGGTGAACGCGGCCATCGAGGCGGCGCGCTCCGGGGAGCACGGCAAGGGCTTCGCGGTGGTGGCCCGGGAGATCCGCGGGCTGGCGGACCAGTCCATCCGCGCCACCAACCAGGTGCGCGGCATCCTGGCGGACATCAGCACGGCCATCTTCGCCACGGTGGAGATCACCGCGGCGGGCACGCAGCGCATGGAGTCCGGGCTCGCGCAGGTGCGCACGTCCGGGGACACGCTGCGCCAGCTGTCCTCCATCGTGCGCGACAGCGTGGTGTCCGCCCGTCAGATCTCCCAGACCGTGAACCAGCAGGCCACCGGCATCGAGCAGATCTTCACCGCCGTGAACGAGCTCAACGCGGTGATGGGCGACACGGTGAAGCGCATCTCCACCACCAGCGAGTCCGCCGTGGCGCTCAAGATGCTGTCCGAGCGCGTGGCCGCGATGGTGAAGGACTACCGGCTGTAGGCCGGCCGCTCCTCAGGAGCGGAGGTCCGGGGCGCGGGCCTCGCGCAGCGCGGGGC